>NZ_JBJUSE010000004.1:0-192989 GCF_046098135.1 Streptococcus sp. ST16
AGATCTGAACTTTATCTTCATAACTCAATTTCATAATAAAACACCCCAAAAGTTAGATTTTTTCTGTCTAACTTTTGGGGTGCAGTTCATAAAACTGTCTTTTTATTTATTCTTACGTTTGGGAGGAGATTGGATAGCAATTTTAACTTCAAAAATCGTTCCTCTAGGTTTGTTATCTTTAACGGTAATCGTTCCTCGTAAGGCATCTACGATCTGCTTGGCCAAAGATAGTCCTAGACCAAAACCACCTTTCTGACGGGTTCTCGCCTTGTCTACACGATAAAAGCGGTCAAAGATTTTCTTCTTATCAGCAGCTGAGATCCCAATTCCGTTATCCGTTACTGATAGATAGAGGTGGCGATCCGTAGCATGGACCACAAACTCAATTTTTCCATCTTCTTCAGTATACTTGATAGCATTATCAAACAAGATAGTCATGAGCTGTTTTAGGAGCAACTGATCAGTCATGAAGGGACGATAAATCCGATTTTCATACTCAAAAATACGATCATTTTCAGAAGCAATCAACTCATAGTTAGCAAAGGTCGTCTTAAAGAACTGTGGTGATACTTCTGCTATTTCTGGTTTAATTCCATCATCGCGACGTGCAAGGTTGAGAAGATTGGTCGTGAGGAAACGCATGTTGCGAACTTCTTCAAGACTAGAAGCGATACTTTCGCTGGATTCCATAATCGTTGCTTCTGGTTTTCGAAAGAGAGTCTCTAAACGATTTTGTAAAACGGCCAAAGGCGTTCTCAGTTCGTGGCTCGCATTTTCAACAAAGGACTTCTGCTTTTGCATACTTTCCAGCAGAGGTTTTACACTGACACGTGCCAGGTAAACACTGGCAATTAAAGATAGGAGCCAGAAACTGGCCATAACTACAACAATTAAATGCTCGTGGTTTTGGCTGATTTGCTCAAGCTGGCTAGTATTAATTAAAACCGCCGCATATTTGACATTACTTGAAACAGTGGATGAATTGGTTTCCATCAAGATCATCCGGTAGGTTTCTTCCTGACCGTAGCTATTGACAACTTGAATTTGGCGAATGTGATTTAACTCTTTCTTGTCCAGCTTGATCTTGTCCAAACCTAAAAAGCGATTGCCCAGTAAGAGTTGGTTAAAATCCTTATCAAAGAGCAAGACTTCCGTATTGGAGCTGACATTGGGTTTGATTTCAGCCTTGCTGGCATCCGCTGTTGCTGGTTGAATATCTTTGACTTCTTCAGTTGCCCGATTAAGGGCTAATTGGATAACAGCTTGAGGGCTAGTGCTAAGGGCTTGTAGTTTTTCATCTACAGAAGTGTAGAGACTCGAGTGCATGACCTGGAGGATAATCAAGGTCATAGCAGAGAAAATCAGAGTGAACACTCCAAAGTTTCGAATGAAATAGCTGAAATCATCTGCATACCATGTTTTTTTTAGTTTATTGAACATCTTTTAAAATATACCCGACACTACGCAAGGTTTGAAGATTTTCAGCAAAGGCTGTTCCCTTCAGTTTCTTACGAACTTTTGAAACATAGACTTCTACAACGGAAATAGTCGTATCGCTATCAAATCCCCATAGACGGTCAAAAATTTGTGTCTTGGGAAGAATAACATTTTGATTTTGAAGGAAGTAAACCAATAACTCAAACTCTTTTCCGAGCAATTCCACAGGAGTATCTTCCACTTTTACTTCATTCGTTGAAAGGTTGACGACAATATCCCCATAGGTCAATGTATTTTCGTTAAACTTACCTGAACGTTTAAGAAGGGCTTGAATCCGCATTTTGAGTTCTTCAAGGTAGAAGGGTTTGGTGAGGTAGTCATCCGCTCCCAACTCAAAACCATGTCCCTTGTCATCCAAACTCTCTTTGGCAGTCATGATAAGGACTGGTGTGGTAATCCCTTTTTCACGCAATTCTTTCAAAACTTGGAAGCCATTTTTTTCAGGCAACATCAGGTCAAGCAGAATCAAGTCATAAACGCCACTCTCAGCTTCGTAGAGACCTTCTTCTCCATCAAAGACCTGCATGACATCTGCAAAATCATCTAAAAAGTCAAATACTGAGTTTGACAGGCCTAGGTCATCTTCTACTAATAAGATTTTTATCATCAGAAACTCCTCCTTGTTATGATTATTATACCAAAATTGCCTTAAAAAAAACTCAACTCTCTCTTGTTTTCAGATAGAAAGTTGAGTTTTTTATTTACATTTCGAACGAATTAAGCTTTAGCATATTTGGCTACAACAGCTTCTACTGCTGCTTTCTCACGCTGAATCAAGTCAACACGTGCTGCGATATCCTTAATTCCCATACGGATGTTTCGGCTAAGAGCGAGGTCAGAGAGTTGTGGTTCAAAGAATTCTTTGTACTCTGCCAAACGTTGATCTGTTTTAAAGATATGTGATGGGAAGATGACAAAACTATCAAAGCTCATGTCACCACCAAGGGCTGCCTTGATCCAATCCCAGTTTTCACGCGCCCAAACCCAAACAGTTTCTTGAGTAGCCTTGTGTCCGAGGAATTGGAGGTACCATGAAGAAAGATCTTGTGGTTTGACTACAAATTTATCTTTCCATGAACCAATCAAGGTTTGGATATTGTCCCCATCTGTACTGTATGCAAGAGCTCCTGCCAACTGGCGTTTAAAGACCGCATCCGTCGCATGAGTGTAGAGGCCCAGATAAGTTGCGACCAAGTCCTTAGTCTCATGGTGTTTCATTTCATTGATGAGAACTTGAGCACGGATTGCTGCTGGAAGTCCTGCAAGATTTTCCTTGTGAGCTGCAAAGATTTGACTAGCGACTTGACTAGCTTCTGCATCATTTGAGCGAATCATCATAGAAACGGTCAACTGACGAACCAATTCATCCTCATCTGATTCCCCATCTTTAGCTTCAAAACCAAGACGGTCATAGTTGTGACGAGCCAATTTAGCAACCAATGCTTTGAAGGCAGTTTCAGCTTCTGTTCCTTCATCGATAAAGCGCTCAAGGGCAGCAATCACTTGAGATATGGCTGAAACTACAAGGTAAGACTCTTCCTTGGCAAGTTTATCAAGGACTGGAAGCAAGTCTGCATAAGAAATGTTCCCTGCTTCAGCAAGCAAACGACGTTCTTGAACGATTTGGAGTTTGCTTGTATTATCAAGAGTCTCTAGCTCAGCAAGAACAGCTTCTAACAAGTCTCCTTGATAGTCGGTAATGTAGTGAGCCGTATTTTCAGTATTGAGACGAAGAGCTCCTTCATTTTCAGCAAGAAGAGCGGCGTAGCCAGGAATCTCGATACTTTCAGTTTCGAGTGTATCTGGCAAGCCTTTCCAGTTGCTGTTCAGTGGCACAACCCAGAGACGGTTCTTGTCTTCGTGCTCACCGATAAAGAATTGTTTTTGTGAAATCTTCAAGACATCATTTTCAACTTTGACAGTGAGAACTGGATAACCAGGTTGTTCCAACCAAGAATCCATGAAGGCTGCGACATCACGGCCTGAAGCCTGTCCAAGAGCATTCCATAGGTCACGACCAATGGTATTTCCATATTGGTGTTTTTCAAAGTAGGCATGCAAACCTTTGGCAAAATCGGCATCACCTAGCCAACGACGAAGCATGTGCATGAGGCGACTTCCTTTGGCATAGACGATAGCTCCGTCAAAGAGTGTATTGATTTCATCTGGGTGTTTGACTTCGACATGAACAGACTGAACGCCATCCGTCGCATCGCGTTTAAGCGCCGCTGGAACACCACCTGTTTGGAAGTCCTCAAAGATATTCCAACTTGGCTCGATGGCATCCACGCAGACATATTCCATCATGTTGGCGAAGCTTTCATTGAGCCAGAGGTCATCCCACCATTTCATAGTCACGAGGTTACCAAACCATTGGTGAGCAAGCTCATGGGCAATGACAAGGGCTACCTGTTGACGGCTAGCAAAGGTTGAGTTCTCATCCACAACCAAGTAAACTTCACGGTAAGTGACCAGACCCCAGTTTTCCATAGCACCTGCTGAGAAGTCAGGAAGGGCGATGTGGAGTGATTGAGGAATTGGATATTTAACTCCGTAGTAATCTTCGTAAAACTCAATCGAGCGAACTGCGATATCCAAAGAGAAATCAAGGTTAGAAAGTGGATGAGCTTTGGTTGAGTAGACACCAACAAGGGTGCCATTTTTAGTTGTAGCAGTAACTCCTTGTAAGTCTCCCGCAACAAAGGCTAATAAATAAGAAGACATGCGAGGTGTCGTCGCAAACTTCCAGATACCTGTTTCCTTACGGTTTTCAACATCAATCTCAGGCATATTTGACAAGGCTACTTCACCTTCTGCTTGGTCAAAACGAAGAGCGAGATCAAAGGTTGCTTTGGCTTCTGGCTCATCCACACATGGGAAGGCTTCGCGAGCAAAGTGGCTTTCGAACTGAGTAGACAAGACTTCCTTCTTCACTCCATCAACAGTGTAGTAAGATGGGTAAATCCCTGTCATGTTGTCTGTAATTTTTCCTGAAAAAGCGATAATCAATTTAACTTGACCAGCCTCAGCCAGTTCGATATGAAGGGCTTCATTATCATGGTCAACTGTAAATGGACGAGCCTGACCTGCAACTTCAACAGAAGTGATTTCCAAGTCTTTTTGGTGAAGGGAAATACGGTCACTCTGTGCTTGACCAGTAATGGTCACCTTACCAGAAAACGTTTTGGTCTCACGACTCAAGTCTAAAAATAAATCATAATGTTCAGGAACAAATTGCTTAATAAAATGTTCAACTGCTTGCATAGTTTTCTCCTATTCTAAGTTTAAGAGCTGCTGCTCTTCTTCAAACAAACTTATTATATCATGTTTTGCTTTAGAAAAAAGGATTGGACGGTGATTTCCAAAACTTTCTTTTTACTAAAGTTTACTGTGGATAAACCTTGCGAAATTCTTCTAAAACGACCTTACTATCAGGCGTAAAAGTCAGCCCAGCCTCTCTCATCCACTCGGCGAAACAGTCTTCATGAACCTGACGCCAATAAGCTAGGGATTTATCACCTTCCCCTTCCTTATAGGCATGTTCAGCAGAAACTTGATTGAAAGGCTGAACGGAAACCTTTGTAATTTCGATAATACAGACAGCCCGATCTTGGCTATCTAGAATGATATCAAAGGTCCCTTCTTGTGGCAGGGGTTCGTTATCAACTGAATAAAGATCAAAGGCTGATGCAGTTGCCGTCTTTTCACCTTTTAAAACCAAATCTGCCAAGAGATCGGCTTCTACTCCAAAAGCCCAAGCATCAATCTCATCTCCGATCGAGGGATTGATTTTCTTGTATGCATTCCACATTTCTTGCGGTGTCATGGGTTGCTCCTTTTTTTCTTTTACCTTCCAATTTTTATAGCTTGTCATGTCTAAATCTGGAAATCCTCGTAACTCTGCCTTCACCTTCAATACTAAGGGTGAGGCATTTTCTTCGGTAATTTCTTCCAAATTCAACCAAATGACGTTTGCTGAATCATTGCTTCCATCATGAACCTCCTGAGAAATTGACTTCTGAGAGCTCTCAAAATTGAGTGCGATATCATAAAAGGCCATGATATGGTGTACGGCGAAGTCTTGCCCCTCTTCTTGAACCATCACGTCATACATCCTAGGATTAGAGTATCTGCTAAGAGAATATCCTGTCTCTTCAAGAACTTCTCTCTTGAGAGTTTCTGTCAAACCCTCACCTGGTTCTTGACTACCACCCGGTAGATCATAGCGCTGTTGATAGGGTCCTCTCGTTTTCTCAATGCAAAACAATTTCCCGTCTTGAAGACAGACTCCGTAGACGCCAAAGTGATTTTTGATTTCCATCTAACTCCTCCTACTTCAAAGTCCATCCACCATCAATCGTCAGGATTTGTCCTTGCATGGCGCTTGCTTTTCCACTTGCTAAGAAAAGGCTAAGGGCTGCTACTTCCTCTGGCTCAATCCAGCGCTTGATTGGCGTTTCACTAGCTACCCAGGCTGCCAAGCCTCCTGGTTCAAAGTCGGCAGCGGTCATTCCCGTTTTGACTGCACCAGGAGCAATTCCAAATACCTGAATCCCAGCTTCTGCATAGTCTAGAGCCAACTGCTTGGTAAAGCCAGCTAAGGCATGCTTAGAGGAAGTATAGGCATGACCACCTCCACCAGCTAGGCTTGAAGCAATGGAACACATATTGATAATAACTCCTTTTTTATTTTCAAGCATTTGCGTCAAATAATAGCGAGTCAACTCAACAGGAGTCACATAGTTGATTTCAAAAATCTCATGAATTTCCTGGGCTGATTGTTCCAAAAGTGGCTTATAATCATCCAAAACTCCTGCAGTATTGTACAAGACATCCACCTGAGGACACCAGTCAAAAACAGGATCCAAGTCCAAGGTCAAATCTCTCTGTAAAAAGTGGAAATCACCCTGTAAAAGTGGATTTTCGCCTTGGTCAACTCCATAAACTTGATAGCCATTCTTTAAAAAGAGGCGAGCTTGAGCTAGACCGATACCTGAGCTCACCCCTGTAATCAATACACGTCTAGTCATGCACTTCTACCCAGTCCGTCGCCAAAACATCACAAGGTGTCGGGCTCCACATGGAAAAACCTTCCCCTTCTCCAGACACGTTAATTAGGAAATAGGGCGTCACTTCAAGTGCAACCCCGTTTTGTTCGATAGTGTCAAAGAGTTGGACATAGTTCTCAGCCCCTCCCCAACCAGTTCGTACATATTTTTTCTTAGCCTTTAATCCAGGCAGGATTTCTTCAAAAGTCATGATGTTCTCCTTTAATGCTACATTATTAATTTAATTATAACAAAAAACCGTTTTCCAACGGCTTTTTGACTGTATATCTACTAAGTTCTTCCTACCACTGCAATCCAGCTTCTCTGATTTCTTTCTTAGAAGCAAATTTACCATTTGGTCTGTGCCATCTCCCTTTTCTATCTCTGAAGTAGCCACCTGAATTTGTTGATTGCGAGTTTGATTCCTGGCTTTCTTCCTTTTCTTGTGCGGCTTGGCGAGCTTTTTCTTGCTCTTCTTCTTTTGCTTTCTTTTCAGCTGCTTCTTTTTCCTCAGCCTCTTTCTTGGCTTTTTCCTCAGCTTCCTTCTTGGCTTTTTCTTCTTTGTTTTCAACTGTATTTTTGGCAGTACCATCCAAATAATTGATTTCCGCATTAGCTGAAACATTGTCTAGAATAACATGCGTCACAGAATACTGATCAACCTTTTCTTTACTACCACCCACCTTGATTTCCAAGAGTTTGCCATTTTCATCTATTCCCACATACTGCAATTCAATCTGTCTCGGGATCAATTCGTCCTTTTGATAGATTGGGGTCACCTTGTAGTCAAGATAGTAGTTCGGATGATTGGCCAACCAGGAGTCCAATCGATTTTCATAATAAAGCATGCTACTTTGGTTTTGGTCATCTGTTCCAGAATAATTTCCAGCATTGAGCCAGTTAGTCATTGGAACCAGATTCCTCTTTTCATCGTTTAATCCGCTAAACTGATAACCAATCAGATGACCTCTACTCATCAACCAAGCTTCTTTTTTACCATCACCATAAAAGAATTTATAATTGTGCCATCCAACTGGATCATAAGTCAACTTGGACTCTCTCTTCTCATTTGGCTCATCGCTGTCCTTAAGTTGAATGTGAGCACTCGTTGCGCGTGATTTAGAATCTAATTCTCCAAGTTCTAGTTGCTTCTCATTTTTAAAAGGCAAGAGTCCAGTTTCTTTAAACAACTTCTCATCAAACTTGATTTGCTTCTGTTCAATTTTTTCTTCTGGGGCCTTTGATTCTGCCTTATGTCCAGAACAAGCAACTAGGGTTGTGATTGAAAGCAAGGCAATTGAGAAGGATAGTAGCTTTTTCATAAAAATCTCCTTTTTATATGGTGATTAGATTAATATCTCCTATTATATTTTACTATCATTTTGTTAATTATTCAAGACTAAAGAGACTGTTATTATACTATTTCTCCTCCAATGTCCAAAACAAAAACGATAACCACTTTTCAGTAGTTACCGTTGGTTTATTTTGATTAGTCTTTCCCACCAAGTTTGCTATTGATGGTCATCATGATGCTGGCTATTTTCTCACCCCAGTATGGATCAGAAGCATAGCGAACATTCATTCCGGTTGCTTTGTTTCCGAGGTGGTCTCTGCCGTAGTCGATGTAATTCTCACGAATCCACTTGGCAGCTCCAAGGATTCCTTTGTCCACATCATCAAAGCTCTTGGCTGAGAGATATGGGCTAGTATCATAGGCTGCAATACCAAAGAAGTTGTTCTTATCTCTGGCAATTTGACTGCGTCCCCACGCACTTTCAAGAGCGCTATGTGCCATCAAGTAAAGGGCGTTGACACCGTAGCGTTCCTCGGCTTCTTTGAAAGTCGCTCCTTTACCTGCTAGAGGACTATCCTGCAAGTTCATCAAGGAATACAGTTTATCCAATTCAGCTGCACTATAATTACTTGGTTCTCTCAAGTTTTTATAAAGGAAAGGATTTTTAATGGTAAAGCCATCAAAATGCTCTCCGTCAGTTGAGTAGTACTTCTTACCAATAACCATAGCAGATGTGTGTGGAGCTACTTTGATACTCGTATAAGGAGAGAGTTCATGGTAGAGGAATTTCCCATCAGTAGTATAATGAGGGATAAATTCGCTTCCTTCATCCACTGCTGTCAAATCACTTTGATTCATATAGCCAGACAAGCCAGAAATCGAAACTGCAAGTCGGCCACCTTTTCGCGTCGAGCTATCCAGTGAAACGATGCTTCCTTGGTTAATGTAACTCAATATTTCTCCAGATGCACTATAGACATAAGCCGTGATTGGTTTAACTTTGTAGTATTTGGTCTTATCCGCAACATGCCATTTACCTGAGGCATCCAAAGTATGACCATCTACAGTCTCATTTCTTGCCATGTAACCGCCTGATTTAAGGTAATACCAGGATTGGTCGGAGGAATCGTAGATTAATTCTTTCTCAGCCATCTTCCCATTTGACTTGAGGTAGAACCAATTGTTCTTGTACCACACCCACTCACTTGCAGCCATATAACCGCCAGATTTGAGATAGTAATAACCATTATCCCAGATCCATTCTTTATCAGCATAATTTCCATCAGAGTTGATATAGAACCAAGAGTTATAATCCTTGTCAAAGAGCCAACCTTTACCTGCTTTTGCTCCACTGCTCGTCACATAGCTGCGGTCAATCCAAGTTTCTGTGGAGAGGTAGCCACCGGATTTGAAATGGTAATCCTTGCCTTTGATCGTTTCCCAGCCTTTTTCAGCATAGGTTCCGTCTGCTTTCAAGTAAAACCACGAGTTATAATTTTTGTCAAAGAGCCATTCGGATTTCAGTTTAGCTCCACTCTTTGCAACATAGAAGCGGTCAATCCAACGTTCAGTAGAAAGATAGCCTCCAAATTTGAAATGGTAATCTTTACCTTTAATCGTTTCCCAGCCTTTTTCGGCATAGCTACCGTCTGCTTTCAAGTAAAACCAAGAATCGTAATTCTTATCAAAGAGCCATTCCGATTTCAGTTTGGCTCCACTCTTTGCAACATAGAAGCGGCCAATCCAGCGCTCGGTAGAAAGATAGCCTCCAAATTTGAAATGGTAGTCCTTTCCATCTATGGTTTGCCAGCCATTTTCAGCATAGGTACCATCTTGTTGAATGTAGAACCAACTGCTATAGTTGTCATCATAAATCCAACCTTGTTTGACCTTATTACCATTTTCTGACAAATAGTTCTTACCAAGCCAAGTACCTCTCAGCATTTTACCTTGAGAATTAACGTAGTACTCGTTTCCACCTTGAGTGACCCACTCATCTTTGGCCATTTTCCCATCTTCTTTAAGGTAATATTTTTCCTGACCTTGTTGAATCCACTCATTTTGAGCTTTTTGACCATCCGACTTGAGATAATACCAGGATTGTTTTTCTTGGTCAAACACCCATTGATTCTTGACCCTAGCACCACTTTCAGCCACATAGTACTGGTTGATCCAAATTTTTGTGGCTAATTTTCCGGTCTCGTTAAAATAGTAATCCTTACCACCAACAGTCAGCCAGCCGTTTTCTGCACGTTGTCCATCAGCCTTAAGATAAAACCAATTCTGATACGTTTGGTCAAAGAGCCACTGGTTGGTTACTTGTTTTCCATCAGCTTTGAGGTAGGTCTTTCCTTTCCAAGTCCCTTCATCTGCTTTAGCTGTTTCTAGTACAGTAAAAAAACACCCCAATAAGCCAGCACTTACTAGGGCCACTTTCCATCGTTTCATTTAAATGCTCCAATAACGTTTTCTAAGCCTTATTGTAACATAGTTAATCGACGGAAATATTACAAATTGATGAAGATTCTGTGTCTTATTGACGATAAAGATGTTCTAGCTTATCTCAGACTAGCTTTGACTTCCTGACGGAGATCTTCCAAGCTGCTAATGCCATATTTATCCATGACTTTTGGTAAATTTTCGATGATATCAGGACAAGCATAAGGATTGGTAAAGTTGGCTGTTCCAACTCCGATGGCAGACGCTCCAGCCAGATACATTTCTAGTGCAGCTTCTGCCGAATCCACTCCTCCCATTCCAATGATGGGCAGGTCTGTTGTTTGGGCAACTTGACGGATGAGTTTGAGGGCTACTGGAAAAACTGCTGGGCCAGACATTCCACCCGTTCCATTGGCCAAGATTGGTTTGCGAGTTTTGAGGTTAAAGCGCATACCGACTAGAGTATTGATCATGGTTAAGCCACTTGCCCCTGCATCTTCTGCGGCTTTGGCGACGGTGACAATATCTGTTACACTAGGAGTAAGCTTGACATAGACTGGCACATCAGAGGCTTCCACAGCCGCTTTTACCACTTCATAAGCCAAGTCAGGATCTTGCCCAATCAAAAGTCCATGATTGCCATGATCCACATTCGGACAAGAGATATTAAGCTCGATAGCTTTTACATTTGCTGCCTTGGAAATTCCTCGAGAAACGGCAGCGTACTCTTGTTTTGAAAAGCCAGCTACATTGGCGATGATAGGAAGATTTGGGTATTCTCTTTCCAACCAAGGGAGTTTTTCAGCCAAAACAGCTTCTAAACCAGGATTTTGTAAACCGATTGCATTGAGCATACCAGCAGGTGTCTCAGCTACTCTCGGAGTAGGATTGCCAAAACGGGGTTCAAGTGTCGTTGCTTTGATCATAATGGAGCCTAAAAGGTCTAAATCATAGTACTTGGCATACTCTTGACCAAAACCAAAACAGCCTGATGCTGGTATAATCGGATTTTTCAAATCCAAACCAGGGAGAGAAACTTGTAAACGTTTGTTAGTCATAATTTTCTCCTTATAATAAAACTGTTCCTGTGCGGAAAACAGGGCCATCTTCACAGACGCGTTGACTGACGGTCTCACTATCTGGCACTTTTAGGACACAGGCATAGCAAGCCCCCATCCCACAAGCCATACGAGATTCCAGAGATAGGTAGGCTCTTGGGTGGTCATAAAAGGTTTGATTGATATACTTCATCATTCCAGGTGCCCCACATGAGTAAACCGCATCAAATTGACTGTCTAAATCATTGATGACAACAGATACATTTCCCTTAATGCCATAAGAACCATCATCTGTCGTTACAAAGACCTGACCATATTGGGCCAATTCGGTTTCGAGAATAACAGCATCCTTGTTGGCAAAACCGAGGACTGTCACTACTTTCACCCCACGCGCATGCAATTCCTTGGCAACCTCAAGCAAGGGCGGAACACCAATCCCACCACCAATGAGGAGAACTTGACTCTGATTGTCTAAATCAGACAAGTCAAACCCATTTCCCTGAGGCCCCATCACATCAAGAGTATCTCCCTGACGTAAGGTTGAAAAAATAGCTGTCCCAGCTCCCTCAATCCGATAAATGAGGTGACACTGCTTGTTTGCTTTGTCAATAGACGAAATTGAAATAGGGCGGCGCAAGAGATGGGCGTCATCAGGCACACGCAGATGAAGAAATTGGCCGGCTCGCATGGCTTCAACCATCTCCCCTTCTAGAACTAATTCAAAGATTGCTGGTGCAATTTCCTCTTGTGCGACCACCTTCATGGTTTCCAAACGAATGGCACCCAAACGTTTCTTACATGTGGGATTCATGACTTTTCCTCCTTAAATTTAAGGGGACCAGATAAAGAAAAGACCTTGCAGTAGCAAGGCCTCAGTTAGGTTAGGCTAGAACTCATGCGCACACTTAAAAAATCTCCACAGAGAGTCCCCTAGTCCTTTTATCTGACACCTTGTGAGTCTCTCTGGACTCCCCTTAAAGGTTAAATTTGTATTAGTATACTCTTTCAAAGAAAAAAAGTCAAGTAGAAAACGAACATTCTACTTGACATTACTCAATTATTTTTCACGAATGACTTCGATCTTGTAACCGTCAGGATCCTTTACAAAGTAATAGTTTGGTTGAGTTCCTGGAAGTCCATTAGGGGCTGTCACCTCATAGCCTTTAGCACTATGTTCTTGATGAAGAGCTTCAAGATCAGGTGTACTAAGGGCGATATGGGCGAAGCCATCTCCTACCACGTAAGGGCCGTGGTCATAGTTATAGGTCAATTCCAACTCGTAGTCATCACCCTCAAGTCCTAGATAGACAATGGTAAAGGCATAATCTGGAAAATCCTTGCGACGTAATTCTTTAAAACCAAAAGCGTCTTGATAAAATGCGATTGATTTTTCAAGATTTTCTACTCGCAAACACGTATGTAGCATTTTTGAAGCCATCTTTCTCTCCTTTATGTCAAAAAAGACTGGGACAATCCTGTACCAGTCTTAAAAGTGATTATTTACCAAGTTTTGCTTTCGCTGCATCTGCAAGAGCTGTGAAAGCTGCTGCATCGTTAACAGCCAAATCAGCAAGCATTTTACGGTTAACTTCGATTTCAGCCAATTTCAAACCATGCATCAATTGTGAGTATGAAAGTCCGTTCAAACGAGCTGCCGCATTGATACGAGTGATCCACAATTTACGGAAGTCACGTTTTTTCTGACGACGGTCACGGTATGCATAGTAGTAAGAGTTCATTACTTGTTCTTTTGCAGTACGGAACAAGATGTGTTTAGCTCCATAGTAACCTTTTGCTAATTTAAGAATACGTTTACGACGTTTGCGTGATACAACGCCACCTTTAACACGTGCCATGTTTTATTTCCTCCAAATATTTCTTAGAATTGTTTACTTACTGTTAGGCTATTATTTCAAACGAGTAAGCATTGCTTTGATACGTTTGAAATCTCCTGAATGCACCATAGATGCTTTACGAAGATGACGACGTTGTTTCTTAGTTTTTCCGTGGAAACGGTGAGAAGTGTAAGCACGGAAACGTTTAAGTCCACCAGAACCTGTACGTTTGAAACGTTTAGCTGATGCGCGGTGTGTTTTTTGTTTTGGCATGATTTTTTCTCCTTTATTTAACTTTCTGACAATTATTTTTTGTCAGTTGCTGGCGCCAACTGCATGAACATTTGGCGTCCATCCATCTTAGCTCGTTGTTCGATGATTGCAATATCTTGTGTTGCTTCAGCAAACTCGGCTAAAACTTTTGCACCAATCTCTTTATGGGTGATCATACGCCCTTTAAAGCGAATAGATACCTTAACTTTATTTCCTTTTTCAAGGAACTTGCGTGCATTGCGAAGTTTTGTATCAAAGTCACCCTTGTCAATAGTTGGACTAAGACGAACTTCTTTCACAGTAACAACACTTTGTTTTTTACGTTGTTCTTTTTGCTTTTTCTGATACTCAAATTTGAACTTACCGTAGTCCATAATTTTAGCAACAGGCGGTTTTGCTTGGGGTTGAATCAATACTAAGTCAACATTTGCACTATCAGCCAATGCTTGCGCTTCGCTGAGTGGCTTGATGCCTAGCTGTTCTCCCTCAAGACCGATCAAGCGAACTTCACGTACACGAATTTCATCATTGATGAATAAGTCTTGCTTTGCTATGGTTTTCACCTCTTTTTTATTATTAGAGAAAAACAAGAGCGGACTCGTAATGATACAAGCCCGCACGTTATGATAGCGTTTCTTAGAAACTTTTCATCCGTAGGGCCAGGCAACTTGATGTCACAAGGCGAGAAGCTCTCACTTCTGCTTTTCTCAACTTTTATATGATACCAAGTTTTCTATCCCTTGTCAAGATAAAAAGTCATTTTTTCGAAAAACTTTATCTATTTTATCGCACTGTTTCCATTCGCCAACTATTCCATCCTTTAAAGCGAATGGCTCCTTGCTGATCGGTTCTGTAAATCTTACTCTTGATGGATTCCAATCGTGTCAAGATTTCCTGATGGGGGAGTTTGGCACGATTGTTCTTACCAACTGAGATGAGAGTAATTTGCGGTTTGAGCTTCTCTAAAAAAGCTGGACTTGATGAAGTCTTTGAACCATGTTGACCTGCCTTCAAGATATCCACCTCTAAGGTAGGGTATTGCTTTAAAAGTTCCTTCTCTCCCTTCTCTTTCAAGTTTCCAGTAAAGAGAAAGTGCTTATCCAAAAGTCTTCCATAAAGAACCAGGGAATCATCACGATCCCCATATCCAACCTTCCTTGGAGATAGGACTTCTAAGTAACTGCCAAAAATCGGTAAATTCTCCCCTGCTGTCACACTGCGTACCTTGGTTTGAGTCGCTTGTAGTTCTGCTACAAATTCCTTCTGTGTCAGACTTCCTTTTGATACTAAAATCTCCCCGACATGGAAAGCCTTGGTCACCTCCAGAAAATCTCCAACATGTTCCTTCTCTGTGTTGGTCAAAATCAGCTGGTCAATCTTGTCTACTCCACGACTTTTTAGATAGGGAATTAAGGTTCGCTGGGCATTGCTAGTCGTCGCTTTTTCTTGCCAATTCTCTATTTTCTTATCAGATTCTGCCTTTCCACCCACATCTATGAGGATGGTTTTTCCAGTTACATCTCTTAGAAAAATACTTTCCCCTTGCCCAACATCCAGCACGGTGATTTCATTTTCCAGCGGATGCTTGGTCAAGAAAAAGAGGCCCACAATAAGGAGACTGAATTCTGCTAGTCTTTTGATGTTTTTCCTAAAATCATACAGTATTGCCAAGGAAATTAACAGTAGAATCAACAGCCATGCGTTAGGTTGACCAAAAACTAGAGGCCTACTTGCCAGCTGTGAAACCAAGCGAATGACGCCCTCCAACCACTCAAAGACAAGATTAAACTGAGTGACTGGGTAAACGAAGGACAGAATGAATAAGATGGACAAGAGTGGCAAGAAGACCACATCAAACAGAAAGGAAAAGACAAAGGTCAAAAGGATAGACCAAGGCTGAAATTCTGCAAAATAAAAGGATAAAATGGGCAATATTCCCAAGGAAATGACCAGACTTTCTCTGACCACAGCCTTGAACCCCTCGCCTTCTTTGCTGGTCATGGTCAAGATAAAGGCGTAGGCACAGGACAAGACACCTCCTGCTGTCAGGAAAAAGTTGGGCATGATGATAAAGAGGACAAGAACCGTTAAGGCAAAATTGTCTAAGCCCTTAACACCATGTTGAGCTAGTAACTTTTGCAAGAGACTGCGGATGACCGAAGCAGAGAATCCTGTCAGCCCTGCATAGACCAAAGAGAATGGATAAGCCAACCATTTCCACTTTTCTTGAGTCAAGCCCAATCGTAAGAGGAGTTTCTTAAAGGCATCCATGAAAAAGCCCACCTGCATACCCGACAAAGCAAAGAGATGGATAATTCCAAGACTGGAATAAAGCTCATTCATCTCCTCGAAGTCAGTATCTAGATGTCCGAAAAGAAGACCTGTCATATAGTTGCGCATAGGGTCGGGAAAATAGCTCTTGATCCAAACAACAGCCTTTCGACGTAAGCTGGACAGGTTTTCACCTATATCCCAACTGCTAACCTTTTTAAGTGACTGGATGCTCTTGATAGTCAGTGTCTGGTAAATCCCCTGAGTCTTCAGATAAGCTTGGTAGTCAAAACCACCAAAATTTCTCTGCCCTTCTGGCTCGGACAGTTTTCCTTCTAGTTCTATCTCATAAATATCTGTCAAGACTTGAAAGTGCTCTTTCTCCTCCTCGGACTGGAGTTTATAGTAAACTTGGAAGGTGAGGCCTTCAGCCTTTCCCCGAAAGGACAGACTATCTCCATTGACCTTAATAGTGTCAGGCAAAATCCGTACCTTCTCAACAGAATCCACTAGGTTTTGACTAGCTTGTGTCTGTTGCCAGTTTTGAAACAGAAACCAAAATCCAAAAACTCCACAAATAGCTAGAACTTTACCAGCCGATTTCCAAGGAAATTGGAAAAAGAGACAAATCAGCAAAAAAACAAAGCCTAGTAAAGCAAGATAAGATACTGAGAAAATGGCATAGTAAAGCCAAAGTAATAGAAAACCCAGATAGATTAGGGGAATAGGAAAACTCTTAGTCCACTGTAACATAGTCTTTTAACTTTTCTATGGTCTTAGCGCCAATGCCAGAGACCTTCTTGAGTTCGTCTACCGACTTAAACTTGCCATTTGCCTCACGATGGTCGATAATATCCTGGGCTCGTTTACCACCCAGTCCTTTGACCTGCTTGAGTTCTTCCAGACTAGCTTTATTGAGGTTGACCTTCTTATCCTTACTTGTCGAAGGAGACGTTCCCGAACCAGTCTGCTGACTAGCTCCTTCCTCTCCCTTTGTAGGAACGTAGACCAGAGCCTCATCACTGATTTTCTGGGCTAGATTGAGCGACTTGCTATCTGCCTCCTCTGTCAAGCCACCAGCCTTTTGAACGGCATCATGGACTCGACTCCCTACTGGCAAGTCATAAATCCCTGGCGATTTAACCGCACCTTTGACATCTACTGTGATTAGATCTTGTTCAAGCGGATCTTCCTTTTCTTCCTTCTTTTCTTCTTTTTCAGCCGATGAATCCTTTGAAACGGCCGCGACTTCAGCCTGCAAATTTGTTTCTGTGACGGTTTTTTGTGTAGATGGCTTTAGCAGGAGAAATCCGCCTAAAGCTAAACCTAAACCAGCACAGATGACAATGATTTTATACTCTTTGATTTTCTCGATAATTGCTTCCATATTTTCTCCTCTCTTAAGTTATTCGTAAGAGAAAGAAAAAACAGCTGAAAAATCTTTTCAACTGCTTACTTATTTGCAAAATAATCTTCCTTGGTTAAGACATAATGGACATCTGTTACGAATCTTCCAGGTTCGTTTTTATCTATTCTAGCATAGGGTTCTTCGTGGGAAAAGCGCATACCTGATTTTTCCATAACCTTTCCTGATGCGGGATTATCCTTATCATGTAAAGCAACTAACTTGTTCATTCCAATCTTCTCAAAAGCTAGCTCAATCACGGCACGATTGGCTTCTGTCGTCAATCCTTGATTCCAATATTTTTTATTGATAATGTAGCCAATGGCTGCCTTCTTAAGAACAGTATCAATCTTGTGCAAGTCAATGGTTCCGATAAACTGACCATTGCTTTTTAGTTCGATTCCCCACCGTCCCAAGGGATTGGTTAAGTAGAACTGAGCGATGTTGTTCTTGGTTTCTTCTAAGCTTTGATTTGTTGGAAAAGTGTAGCGTGTATTTTCTCTGTCTGAGGCATACTCAAACATAGCTTCTGCATCATCCAAGGTTACAGGTCGGAGCAATAAACGCTCCGTTTCTATAGATGGATACTGGGCAAATTTCACAAATATTGATTCCATACTTTTCCCTCCATTAAAGCTTGATTCTCACTAGTCTAGCATAAATAAATTTGGATGACAAGTTTTTCTTGATTTTTGAAGCGGTTTCATATACAATAAAACCATCACATTTTTGATTTATGAACCGAAATGTGACAACTAAAACAATCCCGTTAATTGAAAGGTAGGTTATCTCTATGTTAATCGGAATCCCAAAAGAAATTAAAAATAACGAAAACCGCGTTGCCCTCACTCCTGCTGGTGTCCACAGTTTGATCACCCGTGGACATCGTGTTCTCATCGAAACAAATGCTGGTCTCGGTTCAGGATTTACTGATGCGGACTATCAAAAGCAAGGAGCTGAGATTGTCGCTACTGCTGGTGAAGCTTGGGCAGCAGAGTTGGTCGTGAAAGTAAAAGAACCACTAACTTCTGAATATGGTTATTTACGCGACGATCTTCTCCTCTTCACCTACTTGCACATGGCCGCTGCCCCAGAATTAGCAGATGCCATGCTAGCAGCCAAAACAACAGGAATTGCCTATGAAACTGTCCGTGACAATCAAGGACAACTACCACTCCTCGTTCCTATGAGTGAGGTTGCAGGTCGTATGGCTGTTCAAATCGGAGCTCACTTCCTTACTAAGCAAGCTGGTGGCTCTGGTGTCCTACTTGGTGGTGTACCAGGTGTTCCAAAAGGAAAAGTAACCATCATCGGTGGCGGTGTCGTCGGGACACATGCTGCCCGCATCGCCCTTGGACTTGGTGCCCAAGTAACTATTTTAGACATCAGTGCGAAACGTCTCTCAGTTCTAGAAGAAGTCTTTGGTAACCAAATTCAAACTCTTATGTCAAATTCTTTCAACATCGAAGCAAGTGTGAGAGATGCAGATGTGGTGATTGGTGCAGTTCTCATCCCTGGTGCCAAGGCTCCGAAATTGGTGACAGATGAGATGGTCAAACAAATGCGTCCAGGCTCTGTCATCGTTGACGTTGCCGTTGACCAAGGTGGTGTTATTGAGACAGCTGACCGTGTGACAACGCACGATGAACCTGTCTATGAAAAATACGGTGTTCTCCACTATGCCGTTGCCAATATCCCTGGTGCGGTTGCTCGTACTTCAACCATCGCCCTAACCAATGTCACTCTTCCTTATATCGAAGCTCTTGCTGGCAAAGGATTCGCACAAGCAATCTCTGAAGACGAAGGCTTACGTCAAGGTGTGACCACTTATCAAGGTTACTTGACCAGCCTCCCAGTTGCTCAAGGCCTCGATAAAGATCATACGTCTATCGACGAACTTGTTTAAAGCTAGACACTCATTAAAAAAGAGCAGTTCACATCTGAACTGCTTTTTTTGCTATTCTGTTTCTTCCTTCTTTTCTTCAACCTTAACTGGAGCTGGTTCATAGGCTCGGATAATCTGAGCGACAACTGGATGGCGAACCACATCCTTAGCTGAAAAATGAACAAAGTCAATTTGGTGAATGTTCTTGAGCTTTTCTTGGGCATCAATCAAACCGGACTTGACATTACGCGGAAGGTCAATCTGGCTGATATCTCCATTGACAATCATCTTAGAATTAAAGCCTAAACGCGTCAGGAACATCTTCATCTGCATGATGGTCGTATTTTGCGCCTCATCGAGAATGACAAAGGCATCATCCAAAGTCCGTCCACGCATGTAGGCAAGGGGCGCGATTTCTATAATTTCACGCTCCATGAGACGAGTCGTTTGGTCTTTGCCCAGAATCTGATACAAGGCATCGTAAACAGGTCGAAGGTAAGGATCGACCTTCTCTTTGAGATCCCCCGGAAGAAATCCTAGACTCTCACCTGCTTCGACTGCTGGACGAGTCAGGATAATCCGCTTGACCTGCCCACGTTTAAGGGCTGTCACTGCCAAGGTCACTGCAAGAAAGGTCTTCCCAGTCCCTGCTGGTCCGATTCCAAAGGTCACATCATGCTGTTTGACACTGTCCACATAAAGTTTTTGACCCAAGGTTTTGACACGGATAGGCTTCCCAGTATTATCCTTGATGATTTCTTCTTCGTAAAGGGCGACAAACTTGTCGATTTCATCGTTTTTGACCATATTAATCGCAGTCACCACATCTGGCGTACCAACGGTCATTCCACGATTCACCAAAACCATCAAGGCTTGGATAACCTGACGGGCTTCCTCACATGCAGCTTCTTCTCCCAAAACCTGCACAATCTCCGTACGGGCATGAATAACAACATCAAGCTCTTCTTCCATCAAACGAAGATGGCGCTCATTGGAACCAAAAAGATGAAACAGGTCATCTGGATGACTCAGTTGAATGTCTATTGAATGTTCCTTCAAATAAAGAACCTCTCTAATCCTTTTATTTCTTTTTATTATAGCAAAGAGAACAATAAAATACTAGCCTTATCTCATTGTCTCTAGTGTTCTAAGTATTCTTGCCAGATGGCGTCAAAGTCTCCTAGGTTAAAAGAGAAACTGGCATGCTCCTCCAAAAAGCGACTCACCTCATCAAAATCATCCGTGTGTTTTGGGAAGGCTGACTCCTCAAAAGCGAGGTCTGCCAAAATGGCTTTTGGACTGTTACTTTTCGGATTGCGCTCGGTCATGAGCCAAGTGTAAAATGATTTTCTCATATGTCTCCCTAAATCAACTCTGTCCCAAACTGATCTTGCTTGATTTTACCAGCCTTCATCAAGCCACCAAGTGCTTTCTTGAACTGACCTTTAGAGATACCAAAGGTTGCCTTGATGTCCTCTGGAGAAGACTTATCATTCAAGGTCATGAAACCGCCATTGCTTTCCAAGTAGGTCAAAATCATCTGGGCATCATTTTCCAACATTTCAAAGGAACGTGGTTTGAGGGATAGGTTCAAAGTACGATCCACTTCACGGAAACCAATGACACGCACATCTAACACTTGCCCCAAACGTGGCTCTGCGTAGCGTTCACTTGGGTGAATAAAACCAAGCATGTTATTCTCTGGCAGATAGACAAAGGTCCCTGACAGCTTGAGACGATAAACAATGGCTGGCCAGTTTTGGTTCTGCATGTTGTTGTAAGCAGGACGAGCCAGGCGTTGGAAGTCTTCTTGATAGGCCAAGAGGCCCCAGATTCGATCTTTCTTGTCCACTTCGAGACGGATGTAGAGTTGATCCCCCTTCTTTGGCCAGAGTTCCTTAAGTTCAGGGAGAATATCAAGCGAAACCACAATTTCCTTATCGGGCAGACCTGTATCTACAAAGACACCCAAGTCTTTACGAACTTCCGTTACGGCTCCCCAACCAAATTGATCCTGAGTCGCAGTCACTTCTAGAGTGGTCAAGCGGAGCTTTTGTTTCATATCCGTATAAGCAAAACCTTTAACCGTATCCCCTACTGTATGTTGCCCTTCTTCCTTGGCAAGTGCATAGGTTTGACCATCCTTTTGCACAAAGTAAAAACGGTCATTTTCATCGATGATGAGTCCAACGATAAAACTTGCAAGATTTGTATTCATATTTCCTTCTTTCGAATAAAACTCAGCCAGCAATGCCAACTGAGTTTTTCTCTTTATTTTTAGACTTCCAAAAGTTCTTTTTCTTTATTGGCAGTCATATCATCGATGTGTTTCACAGCATCGTCTGTTACTTTTTGAATATCTTTTTCAAGAGTCTTCAATTCGTCTTCAGTGATTTCTTTTGCTTTTTCTTGTTTCTTAGCTTCGTCCATAGCATCACGACGGATGTTACGAATAGCTACTTTAGCATTTTCACCGACCTTTTTCACTTCTTTGGCAAGGTCACGACGAGTTTCTTCTGTCAAAGCTGGGATAACCAAGCGAATCACAGAGCCGTCATTAGCTGGTGTGATACCAAGATCAGAAGCGTTCAAGGCGCGTTCGATGTCTTTCAATGAAGACTTGTCAAATGGTGTTACCAACAAGACACGCGCTTCTGGAATGGTAATTGAAGCGATTTGGTTAAGAGGAGTTTCTACCCCATAGTATTCTACGTGGATACGGTCTAGCAAGCTTGCGTTGGCACGACCGGCACGAATACCACCAAATTCACGAGCGAGTGATTGGTGAGACTGGGCCATTCTCTCTTTAGCTTTTTCTACAATTGCGTTAGCCATAATCTTTCTTATTCCTTTTCTTCGATATTGTTTGAAACTGTTGTTCCGATATTTTCACCAAATACGACACGTTTGATGTTGCCTGGTTGGTTCATGTTGAAAACAACCAAGTCAATGTCGTTATCCATAGAGAGGGTTGAAGCAGTTGAGTCCATGATACGAAGACCTTTATTGATAACATCACGGTGGGTCAATTCTTCAAACTTAACGGCTGTCTTGTCTTTCTTAGGATCGGCATTGTAAACACCATCGACACCGTTTTTAGCCATAAGAATGGCATCTGCTTCGATTTCAGCTGCACGAAGAGCCGCTGTTGTATCTGTTGAGAAGTAAGGTGAACCAATTCCGGCACCAAAGATAACAATACGGCCTTTTTCAAGATGACGAAGGGCACGTCCACGTACGTAAGGTTCTGCAACTTGTTGCATAGCAATGGCAGTTTGCACACGCGTATCGACGCCAACTTGTTGCAATGAATCTGCCATCACAAGAGCATTCATAACAGTCCCAAGCATTCCAGTGTAATCTGCCTGAACACGGTCCATTCCTGCTTCTGCAGCAGGTTCTCCACGCCAGAGATTTCCTCCACCAATAACAAGGGCAATTTCGATACCTAAGCTATGAACTTCTTGAATCTCTTTTGCGATTGTTTGAACTGTTTGGATATCAATCCCTACGCCACGTTCACCGGCAAGGGCTTCACCTGATAACTTGATTAAAATACGTTTATACTTGGGATTCGCCATTTTTACTCTCCTTTTTTTATCCTACCTATTTTATCACAATTTCTAAGATTTTTATAGTATCATGAGCAATTCTTTGAAAAAAATTAGACAGTTAAAAATTCCTCTAAGTCGGTAAGGGCACGCTCTGCAATTTTTTCATAACGAGCCTTCTTATCACGGATACGCTCGCCTTCTAACTCCTTGATAATCCCGAAATTGACGTTCATTGGTTGGAAATGTTTGCTATCTGCATGAGTGATGTAATGAGCCAGACTTCCAATCGCTGTTGTCTCTGGGAAAATAGCCTCGCTTTCTCCCTTGAAGAGTCGAGCTGCGTTAATACCTGCAACCAAGCCTGAAGCTGCTGACTCAACATAGCCTTCCACACCCGTCATTTGACCAGCAAAGAAGAGATTTGGCTGTTTCTTAGAACGGTAAGTCTGTTCAAGAAGATTTGGTGAATCCATGTAAGAATTGCGGTGCATGACCCCATAACGGACAAATTCCGCATTTTCAAGACCTGGAATCATTTGAAAGACACGTTTTTGCTCTCCCCATTTGAGATGAGTCTGGAAACCGACGATATTGTAGAGGCTACCAGCCGCATTATCCTGACGAAGCTGAACAACCGCATACGGAGTCTTAAACTCCCCATCACGAGGGCCTGTGTAGTCCTCTGGATACTCCAGACCAACTGGTTTCATAGGACCGTAGAGCATGGTTTTAATACCACGCTTAGCCATGACTTCGATCGGCATACAACCTTCAAAGTACTTTTCTTTTTCAAAAGAATTGAGCGGTGCTTCTTCCGCATGAACCAAGGCTTCATGGAAATCCATAAACTCTTGCTTGGTCATAGGCGCATTGAGATAGGCAGCTTCTCCCTTATCATAACGAGATTTGAGATAGACCTTGCTCATATCAATAGTGTTGACATCGATAATAGGCGCTGCCGCATCGTAGAAATAGAAACCAGCACCATCATTAAGGGCATGAATTTTTTCAGCTAGGGCATCACTTGTCAAAGGACCAGTAGCGACTACCGTAATAACATCTGTCGGCAATTCTGTAATTTCATCGCGAACCACTTCGATTAAGGGATGGTTAGCTACTTTCTCAGTCACCATTTGAGAGAAACCCTCACGGTCCACCGCAAGCGCCCCACCTGCAGGAACACGTGTAGCTTCTGCTGATTCCAATATAACAGAACCCAAGCGACGCATTTCTTCCTTGAGAAGACCGACAGCATTAGTCAGGGCATCGCCACGAAGAGAATTGGAACAAACCAACTCCGCAAAATTGTCTGTTTTGTGCTGAGGTGTTGACTTGACACCACGCATTTCATAAAGTTTAACTGGAATACCACGTTCTGCGATTTGGTAGGCTGCTTCAGAACCTGCCAAACCAGCACCAATAACATTGATATAAGATTGAGACACGACACTAATACCTCTTTGGGAGTGTGAGGACAAGCTTCACATTGAAAAAGCCAATCGGACTTATCTAACTTTCGAGTTTCTTGGCTCAAGCTGAAAAAGTCCCCCGGACTTTTTCACTCCCACAAATCTTTCTAATTTTTCTTCTACTAGTATAACAAAAAAAGGGAAGAAGGCAAACTTCCCTGTTTAGTCATTTTCTTGATTTTCTTCCCAATCGTGGTAGGTAGCGTAAAGCTGACTTTTATTCCACTGGTAGAGTTTCGCAACTTCCTTAATGGCTTGATTTTTCTTCATACCTCGCTGGATGCGGGCTTGGATTTCTAAGAACAAGTCTTCCTCATCCTTTTCCTCTACATCCTGACTGGCACCTTCAACGATGAGAAGGCACTCGCCCTTAAGCGGCGTCTCAGCGATGCTTACCAGCAATTCAGAAATCGTTCCTCGTTGGTATTCTTCATAGATTTTGGTCAATTCTCTAACCAAGACCACCGAGCGGTCACCATAGACTTCTAGCATATTTTCCAATGTATCTGCCACACGATGGGGCGATTCGTAAAAAATCTGAGTTTCAGGATAATCTTTTTTCGAGTCGAAAAATTGCTTTTGCTGGCCTGATTTTCTCGGTAAGAAACCGTAAAAGATATGTGGCTGTGGCGCCAATCCACTAGCAATCAAGGCAGAAATCCCTGCAGAGGCACCTGGAACTGTGACAACTGCAATCTCTTCCTCGATGGCTGTCTTGACTAAATCATGACCAGGGTCAGAGATGCTAGGCAGACCCGCATCGGAGACCTGAGCAATACTTTGTCCTGCTTTCAGGAAACCAATCAAGTCAGGAATCTTTTCCTTGGCATTGTGCTCGTGAAAACTGATCTGCTTAGTGGAAATATCAAAATGCTTGAGCAAAAGCCCTGTATTGCGCGTGTCCTCAGCAGCAATCCAGTCCACCTCTTTCAAGGTCTGAATGGCACGAAAGGTCATGTCATCTAGATTGCCAATCGGCGTTGCCACTAGATAAAGTTTGCCATATAGAGATTGCCCCTTAAAACTTTTTTGAATCTGCATGCCTACTCCCTGTACAACAACTCGTCACAGAACATACATTCCTCGTCCTGTTCTCGGCGTTGTCCATAAAAATCATTACATACGTGAAAACCGTCCTTATAGATTCGACGGACGCTTTCACGAACATGCTTGGCCTTAACAGGTGTATCTGCTTCCACCTCGCCTAAGCGTTCGCGCAACTTACTATTTTCCAAGCGAAGAGCTGTATTTTCCTCTACTAAGCTCTTGAGATTTTTCTTGATGGCTTCCACGTCAGCCAAGGTCACCAATAACTGTTGGGAAAAATCGTCCAGCGCATCAAATAATTCTTTCTTATCCATAAACCAGCCCTTTCCTTTCTTTATTCTTCATTGAGTTTATATTTCTTTCAAGACCAGATATTCCATGGCATTTTGAAAGCTTACATTGGCTTGCCACATTTTTCTAGCTTCTAGCAAATCTTGTAAAATCTGTCGAATCCTTGCTTGCAAGAGATCCTGCCCACAGAGAACTTCGAGGATTCGCAAAACCTGATCCTGCTTTTCCTTGTCATCTGCTAAGCTGGCTAATTTAGCTACCTGCAAATAACTCTCTTTTTTCTTGGCTACTAACCAAGTCAGCAGGCGCTCACTTTCATCGACTAAGGTCCAAAAACTTACTTGATTGACCAACTTTTCTTCTTCAGCTCGTGATTGACAAAACTGGGCTAAGAGGGTCGCTTTTTTCTTGACTAGACCTGCTTGTTCTAATTGATGGATGAGCTTTTCTTCTTGCTTTTTAAAATGGAAAATCTGGGTCCGACTACGGATGGTCGGTAAAATCTTTTCCTCATCACTAGTTAAGAAGAAAATGTAAACTTCACTCTGGGGTTCTTCGATGACCTTGAGCAGAGAGTTGGCTGCATTAGGATGCATTTTCTCCGCCTGCTCGATGATAAAGACCTGTTGCTGGCTTTCAATCCCTGCTTGAGAAAACTGCCCCACCAATTCTCGAATGCGTTCTGTCTTGATGACCTGATTGACCGGTTTAATCAAGGTGACATCAGGAAATTCTTCCTGTTCAATTAGCTTGCAGTTTCGGCAATTCTCACATGGTAAAACGCCTACCTTATCCCTACAAAAGAGACTTTTAGCCAAAAATTGCGTCATTTCCAAACTACCAAAGAAACCGGAAAAAAGATAGGCGTGATTGAGCTGGTCTTGTTCTAAAATACGGACAAAGCGGTCAAACTGCTCTGGTTGCCAAGCCTTTAGTTGATCTTGTTTCATTTTGCCAATCCCATTCTCTCAAACAAGACAGTTTTGGTAGCTTCCACAACTTGCTCCAAAGGAAGACTCGCATCAATCTTGACAATGCGATTTCCTTCTTTTTCCAGAAGAGAGAGGTAGCCTTGACGGACTTTTTTATGCAAGTCCAAACCTTCCAAGTCTAAACGATTGACCTCACGATCACTATTGGCAGCAATGCGAGCCAGCCCGTCTTCCACCTCGATGTCAAAATAGAGGGTCAAATCGGGTTTAAGGCCATCTGTCGCAAAGTAATTGAGCCAATCAATGGCATCAATATCCAAGCCACGACCAAATCCTTGATAAGCAACGGAACTATCGATGAAGCGGTCCATAATGACCAACTTGCCGGCTTCAAGGGCTGGGAGAACTTTTTCCACCAAGTGTTGTCTGCGACTGGCGATATAGAGAAGAAGCTCTGTTTTAGGATCCATCTGAGTATGACTTGGATCCAAAATCACTTGACGAATCTTCTCCCCAATCAAGACTCCACCTGGCTCACGGGTCGTCAACACTTCTACTCCTTTTTCCTCTAAAATTGGGAGTAGAGCCTCTAAAACACTGGTCTTTCCTGCTCCCTCTGGTCCCTCAAGAGAGACTAAAAATCCTTTTGACATGTCTAACTCATTTCTTTTTTTCTACCTTCTATTCTATCAAAAAAATAGGTTTTTGTGACAATCTTTTTGAGTCTTCTCCATTCAATCGACCATAAAAGAGGCTGGTAGTCATCCAACCTCTTATTTACCTAGTTCTTGTGTTCGTTTGTAAGATTGATGAACTGCGTCCATGACTGTACCTCTAAAGGCATGTTCTTCCAGACTTGCTACACCCGCGATAGTCGAACCTCCTGGGCTGCAAACTTGGTCTTTCAATACTCCAGGATGTTGCTGGCTTTCGAGAACCATTTGTCCAGCGCCAACTACTGTTTGGGCTGCCATTTTCAAAGCCATTTCTCTTGGTAATCCTGTCTGTACACCCGCATCTGCCATAGCCTCGATAAAGAGGTAGACAAAGGCTGGTCCACAACCTGCAAGACCTGTCGCCGCATCGATTAAGCCATCTCCCAGCTCAACCAAGAGACCAGCCTTGGCTAAAAGCTGACAAAAGATTTCCTTGTCCTCAGCACGACAGTTTTCTGATAAAGCGTAACTAATTACTCCTTGGCCGATAGCAACTGGTGTATTAGGCATGATGCGAATGATTCGGTGGTGAATCGGCAAAAGTCTGGCTAGTTTTTCCAAGGTCAATCCAGCTGCCATGGAAATCAAGAGAAGGCTCTCTCTCTTTTCAAGGATGGTCTGGTATTGAGCCAGCAGTTCAGAAAACTGGGCTGGCTTTACTCCTAAAAAAATCACATCTGCTTCTGCAAAAATTTCTTCATTGCTGGAAGCCTGACCGCCGAAGTTGGCGATAAAAGCATCTACTTTTGCTTGACTACGATTGGCAAGGAGAATCTGTTCACCCGTCTTGGTCTGCAAGACAGCCTTGGCCAAACTAGCTCCCATATTTCCCAAACCGATAAATCCAATTTTCATCTCTTACTCCCTTATCTGTCCGTCACCAGTAACCACATACTTGTAGCTGGTCAACTCTTTCAAGCCCATTGGACCACGCGCGTGCAGTTTCTGAGTAGAAATCCCCATTTCACATCCAAGACCAAACTGGCCTCCATCCGTGAAACGCGTTGAAGCATTGACATAAACTGCCGCTGAGTCTACTTGATTTGTAAAGTAAGCCGCAGCTTCTGCATTTTCTGTCACAATGGCGTCCGAATGATGGGTACTGTGGGCTTCAATATGCTCAACCGCTTCTTCTAGACTGCTCACGACCTTAACCGCTAAGATATAATCTAAAAACTCGGTGTCAAAGTCTTGGGCCTCAGCTGCTCGACCTGAAAGAAACTGACTTGCTTTGCTATCTAGGCGGAATTGAATTGGTTCCAGTCCAGCTTCTTTTCGTTCTGCAACCAGAACTTGCTCCAAGCGAGGAAGGAAATCTGCTACCTTGTCTTCATGAACCAGTAGAACCTCCATAGCATTGCAGACAGAAGGACGACTGGTTTTAGCATTGTTGATGATAGATAAAGCCTTGGATTCATCGGCATCCTTGTCCACATAGACATGGACAATTCCAGTTCCTGTCTCGATAACAGGGACGATAGCATTTTCAACCACAGCATTAATCAAGCCAGCCCCTCCACGAGGAATGAGAAGGTCTAGATAACCCTTGGCCTTCATCATGGCATAGCTACTTTCACGACTAGTATCTTCCACCAGTTGAATCACATCAGGATGAATGGTAGTCGTCTCCAAGCCTTTCTTCAAGGCTGTGACAATGGCATGGGCAGTTTGATAGGCATCCTTGCCACTACGAAGAACAACCGCATTTCCACTCTTAAGAGCCAAAGCAGCCGCGTCAGACGTCACATTTGGACGGCTTTCATAGATAATACCAATAACACCCATAGCCACACGTTTCTTGGTAATAAGCAAGCCATTTTCAAGACGACTTGTCTCTAGGACTTCACCAATGGGATCTGGTAAAGCAACCACTTCACGAATCCCTCTTGCCATCGCTTCTATACGTCCTGCATCCAAATAAAGACGATCCAGCATGACATCTGAGATTTTCCCCTTTGCTGATTCCATATCGAGGGCATTTGCCACTAAAATCTCCTCAGTAGCAGCCAATAAATGATCTGCCATGGCTAGCAGGGCTTGGTTTTTCACTGTTTCACTAGCTGTGTTAATCGATTTTTTAACAGCTTGTACCTGTTCAAATTGTTCTTGTGTCCTTACCATCGTTCACCTCTAAAATTCTGTAAAGAGTAGCTGGATTTCAGGCGTAATGGAAATCCAGTCATCACGGTGAATCAAGACTCCCTTAGCTTTTTGAGAACGAAGCATATCTTCTAGGGCTGAGACGCCAAATTGGACACATCCCTTTCCAAGAGATTGACCTGTTTCTTTATCCGCTACTGTGACAATATCGTGGTAAGAGAAGTTCCCTTCCACTTCTACCACACCTGATAAAAGGAGACTTTTTCCGTTTTTTGAAAGTGCTTCTGCAGCTCCACCATCTACCCAAATCGTTCCTTGACTTTGAGCATAGAAGGCTAGCCATTGTTTCTGAGTACGAAGTCCCTTCTCTTGCGCAACGAAGAAGGAACCATCCTCAGTCTCCTCCGCTGCTTCAATCATGGCATCAGATTTCATGGAAGAACAAATATAGACTGGTACACCCGACTCCGTCGCAATAGTTGCAGCTTTGATTTTTGTCAGCATACCCCCAGTACCATTAGACGAACCTGCTCCACCAGCCATATCAATAATCTCATGATTGATGGTCTCAATTCTCTCCAAACGCTTAGCTGTTGGATCCAAATTAGGATTTCCAGTATAGAGGCCGTCCACATCAGTCAAGAGAACCAAAAGATCCGCTTGAACCATAGCTGCTACCTGGGCACTCAGGGTGTCATTATCACCCACCTTGAGTTCGTCAATGACGACACTGTCATTTTCATTGATGATGGGAATTGCACCACGATGAAGCAATACAGACAAGGCCTGGTGGGCGTTCTTATAGCGACGTTTATCTACAAAATCATCCTGGGTAAGCAAAATTTGTGCAGAAACGATTTGGCGCATGAGGAGGTTGGTTGTGTATTCCTCCAACAAAAGTCCCTGACCAACTGCAGCCGAAGCTTGTTTATCTGCAATCTTGGTCGGACGTTTTTTAAAACCCAAAGCACCAAATCCAGCCGCTACTGCCCCAGATGAGACTAAAATCAACTCATGCCCAGCTTCATGCAGCATAGCTAATTGCTGGGTAATTGCCTTTACTTTACTTCTTGATAAACTCCCGTCTTCATTTGTCAAGGAGGAAGTCCCTACCTTAAAGACGATTCGTTTGTACTTCATATACTCACTCCGATTCTTCATATTTATCCATTATAACATGAATACTTTAAAATAGAAAAGACTTGAAATAAAAAAGGTTGAGGCAAGGCATCTCAACTCTTTTATCTATTCTCAGTTTTACGCAATCTTTCCAGCGTTTCTTTAAAAATCTCTGGAATATCTGCTGTGAACTCCAAGGTTTCACCTGTTCTCGGATGGGTAAAGCCTAGAGTCTTAGCATGGAGAAATTGTCCATGTCCCTTAAGTGTCTTACGAGGACCATAGACCTCATCCCCAGCGACCGGATAGCCAATATAAGCCATATGAACACGGATTTGGTGGGTGCGTCCTGTTTCCAGTTGCAACTCCACTAAAGTATAATCACCAAAACGTTCCAAAACGTGGAAACGCGTCACTGCAGGCTTTCCTTTAGCAGTCACAGCCTGTTTCTTACGGTCTTTTTCGCTCCGACCAATCGGTGCTTCAATCACACCACGATCATTGGGAAGATTGCCATGAACAATCGCCCAGTATTTGCGGAGAGACTTCTTATCCTTGAGTTCTTGGGCAAGTGCTAAGTGGGCCTCATCATTCTTAGCAATCATGAGGAGACCAGACGTGTCCTTGTCAATACGGTGAACAATTCCCGGTCGGAGAACCCCATTGATACCTGACAGGTCCTTGATATGGTACATGAGGGCATTGACCAAGGTTCCGCTAGTATGACCGGCACTCGGATGGACCACCATCCCTTGAGGTTTGTTGACAACAGCTACATCCTCATCTTGGTAGATGATTTCTAGCGGAATATCCTCAGCCACATACTCTAAAACCTCTGGTTCTGGCACATGGTAGGTGACGATATCCCCCTCTTGGACAGTGTATTTTGCTTTCTTGGCTTGCCCATTCACCAAGACTTGTCCAGCCTTGATTTGTTCATTAGCGAGACTGCGTGACAATTCTGTCAGGTCAGACAGTGCCTTGTCTAAACGTTGCCCACCAGTTTCAATTTTTATTTCCATTTACTTCCTCTTTAAGCATTGCAATCAATAAAACGATCACGCCAACTGTCAAATAGCTGTCAGCCACATTGAAAATCGCAAAGTTGATAAAGTCTAGGTGAAACATATCCACTACAAAACCTTGACTCATTCTGTCGATAAAGTTGCCCAGACCTCCCGCGATTATCAAAGTCAGCCCAAAAACTAGCCAGAGAGAGTCCTCCATGTGTTTATGTAGATACCAAATAGCGCCTGCCATGACAACCAGTGTAATGACAGCAAATAACCACTGCTGATTTTGCAGCATGGAGAAGGCTGCTCCTCTATTTTGCAGGTAGGTCAAGCTAACGAGATTGGGTATCCACGAACGAACTTCTCCCAGTGGAATCCGTTGGACAACATAATTTTTGACCAACTGATCCAACCCAATCAAAAGCAGTACAATCACTGCCACTATTCCTCTTTTTTTCATGATTTCCTCTTCTGATCAAAATATTCTTGCATGACTTCTACGAAAAGAGTCCCAGCTTGACTAAGCTCCACTTCTTCCCGTTTGACATAAACCATGTGGTTATCTAAATTATCCTTGAGACGAATAACTGTAATGCCATTGACACTGTCACTATCCAAAAATCCAGACCCAGTCGCATAAGCATCCGTTCGCTCTAAAATGCCATTTAAGGTAGCACGGTCTGTCACATTGAACATCTGCGAGCTAGCGCTGGTATCGACAAAGTTCTCTGAATAGTAAAGGTACTCGTCCTTTTCCTGAGTAAAGCGAACTGTTGGCAAATCCGCTAAATCCTCCATGACCAGTTCTTCTTTTTCCGCCAAAGGATGTCCTTCACGAAGATAAATGTGAGTCTGGAAAGGAATTAGTTCAATAACTTCTAAACCAAGCTTTTCAACCCGTTGCATGATGCCCTTTTTATTTTGGTTGTTGAGGTAGATAATCCCAATCTCACTATGCCCTTGGGCCACTTCGTCTAAAATTTGAACTGTGGTAGACTCAAAAATACGAAAGTTCTTATAATCAGGATAACGTTTTGAAAAGGCCGTAATAGTCGGTGGCAAGAAGTCATAGTGCTGGCTGGCAATGGAAAATTCATCCTTTTCTTCCTCAGGATTGGCATACTGATTTTGAAAAACATCAAAGCCTTTGACTAATTCTTGCGCTTTCTCATAAAATTCCATACCACGACGTGTCAAAAACGTTCCTGAACTCGTCCGACGGAAAATTTTAAAGCCTAACTCTTTTTCCAAATCGCGCACAGAAATAGACAGACTCGGCTGACTAACATACATCTTTTCAGCAGCTTCACGGAAAGTACCGCTATTAGCGATAGCCACAACATAGCGTAATTGTTGAATGTTCATCTTTTACCCCCAACTTCTCTATCTGTTCATTATACCATATTTCAGAATTTTTCCAAAAAAGAAAAAAGTGTCCATCGCAAGTTTAAATCTAACTATTCTCTATTAAATTCAATATAGATATCAAAACAAAAAATAGGCTCTCCGAAAACTCGGAAAGCCTTATTTAATGCTACTTCTAGCTTCCTCACCTTTTCATTTTAAGGTTCGGGATAAAAAGGTTCACTGGACCTTTTTATTTTGCGATTGGGTAAACAGAAACTTGTTTTTTATCGCGACCTTTACGTTCAAAGCGTACTACGCCTTCAACTTTAGCGAACAAAGTATCGTCTCCACCACGTCCAACGTTTACACCTGGATAGATGTGTGTACCACGTTGACGGTAAAGGATTGATCCACCTGTTACAGTTTGTCCGTCAGCTGCTTTAGCTCCAAGACGTTTCGCTTGTGAATCACGTCCGTTTGATGTAGAACCCCCACCCTTTTTGTGGGCGAAAAGTTGCAAGTTGTTAAGAGTCATTTTTAACATAATGTTTTCCTCCGTGTTAGTTTTCTGTGATAACTCTGGTTTGGACGAACTCAGAAGAGTTCTCCGATAAGTTTGCCATACCTAAGAAAAATGATTCGAAGAATAACTGGGTCATTTCTCTCTGGTGCGAAGGAAGATCCGCTGGTATTTCAACCTTCAGATAACCACCTTCATCTTCGTTTAATTCTAAGATTGGTTCATAGCCTGCAAATTTCTCAATGGAATTGACAAAGTTAATGGCAAGCGTAGAAACCGATGCACACACGACATCTAAGCCGTATTCGCCACTTTCGGCGTGTCCAGTAATTTCCGCACTCCTCAGCTCGCCATCTTCGGCTCTCTCAAAGACTGCTTGTATCATGTGTTCTCCTTAAAATTAAGCGTTGATCGCGTTGATGACAACTTTTGTATATGGTTGACGGTGGCCTTGTTTACGGTGGCTACCTTTTTTAGGTTTGTACTTGTAAGTAACAACTTTCTTTTGTTTTCCTTGTTTTTCAACAGTTCCAACTACAGTAGCTCCAGCAACAAGTGGAGTTCCGACAACAGTGTTTTCACCACCAACAAGAACAACTTCGTTAAAAGTAACTTCTTGACCAGCTTCAACGTTCAATTTTTCAACGTAAACTGCTTGACCAACTTCAACTTTAACTTGTTTTCCGCCAGTTTTGATAATTGCGTATGTGCTCATTATGCACCTCCTATGATTTTTAGGGTTTCCCCGTATTTTTGTGAAGACTCGCCTAGCATCGTGGGACGAACCACTTAAAAGAAGAGCTCTAAGTATAACAAAGTTTAAATTTTGTATACGATGAGCAACGATGTTCGTGCGGTTGCACAGGACTGTGCATAGTCAACTCTTCGATTATAGCATATCTTCTTTTTTCTTACAAGTAAAATCAATTAAAATTAAGTTTTTTCTCTCCTTTTTTTCTCCAAGAAGCAAAAAGCATGCTGAAGTAAAAGATACTCATCATAAGAGGAACACCTAGAATTGTCTTCTCCTGATAGTAAATCGTCAAATAAGCTGAAAAAACAACTCCGAAGACAAAACTGCTAAGCAAGCTAATAAAAATCAAGCCCTCTCGTAGGAAAGGCGTATGCTTGGTCCGGAAATAATCTCCAAAAGCCAACATGGTACGTTTAATATTCCCCGTCATAAAAGCATTATTATAGGCAATCCCTGATACTTCTCCAAAAGCAGTTGTCACCAGTCCCATACAGAAGGCCAATGGCGGTACGAGATAGATATTTTCTACAGTTTGCGGCACAAAGCCAATAATTAGGGACAGGACTGCAAGTGGAATTACGGACAAAATTGGCTTTTTAACAATTCTCAATTTTTCCTTATAAACTGTTAGTAAAAAGACCCCCATCATGAAAGCTAGTAAAGTGAGGACCTTGTCCCTAACATCTGAAACATTGTCTTGGATTAATTCAACTGATAGAAAAACCACATTCCCTGTTTGGCCTGCTACTAGGGTATTCCCTCGCACGATAAATGTATAGGCATCGACATATCCTGCACAAAAAGTCAAAAAAAGCGCTAGCCTCTTAGACTGACGTGATATTTTTCTTATTGGTAATAATCTCATTTTCTCCCCCCTTCTCATTTCATCTACTTATCTAAATATTGTACCACTTTCTCCAAGAAATTCGTAGCCCATTTGAAAATTTTTATCATCTGTTGGATAGTCCTTCTTTTCTATGTTATAATGAAGGAAGAATTTGAAGTCGGAAAAGGAGTATTTATGCTTAAATTAGGTGTCATCGGAACAGGGGCTATCAGCCATCATTTCATAGAAACAGCCCATGCTAGCGGAGAATACCAGCTGGTTGCAGTCTATTCTAGAAAACTAGAAACTGCCGCAACCTTTGCTTCTCGCTATGAAAATATCCAACTCTTTGATCAATTAGAAGACTTCTTTAAGTCTTCCTTTGATGTGGTCTATATCGCCAGTCCAAACTCCTTGCATTTTGTTCAAGCCAAGGCCGCCTTGTCTGCTGGCAAGCATGTCATTCTTGAAAAACCAGCTGTCACTCAGCCACAAGAGTGGCTGGATTTGAGACAGACAGCTGAGAAAAATCACTGTTTTATCTTTGAAGCGACTCGTAATTACCACGAGGAAGCTTTTACTACTATTAAGGTTTTTTTGGCAGACAAGCAAATTTGGGGAGCAGATTTCAACTATGCCAAGTATTCTTCCAAGATGCCTGACTTATTGGCTGGAAACACTCCAAATGTCTTTTCAGACCGTTTTGCTGGTGGAGCCCTTATGGACCTGGGGATTTATCCTCTCTATGCTGCCGTTCGCCTCTTTGGAAAGGCTCAAGACGCGATTTATCAAGCTCAACAGCTTGACAATAGCATTGACCTAAATGGAGACGGTATCCTCTTCTACCCTGACTTTCAAGTTCATATCAAAGCTGGGAAAAACATCACTTCCAATCTTCCTTGTGAGATTTACACAGCAGATGGAACCTTGACCCTTAACACGATTGAACATGTCCGCTCAGCTATTTTTAGCGACCACCAAGGAAATCAAGTTCAACTCCCTATCCAACAGGCTCCTCATACGATGACTGAGGAAGTTGCTGCGTTTGCTCAGATGATCCAGCAACCAGACCAGACGATCTACCAGACTTGGCTGGATGATGCAAGCTCTATTCATGAGCTACTCTATACCATGCGCCAGACTGCTGGCATTAGATTTGAGGCAGAAAAATGAAAACCAAACTACCGACTGAATGGCAGGAATTGAGTGACCAACTCGGTTTCCAAGAATTTACCCCCATTCAAACTCAACTATTTGAGCCTATACTTGCTGGAGAAAACCTCCTAGGAGTGAGCCCAACAGGAACTGGTAAGACCCTCGCTTACCTCCTACCAAGCCTTCTCAGACTACAAAAGAAAAAAGCCCAGCAACTCTTGATTCTAGCACCAAATACAGAACTGGCTGGGCAGATTTTTGACGTATGTAAAACGTGGGCTGAAGCTATCGGCTTGACTGCTCAGCTCTTCTTATCAGGTTCCAGTCAAAAACGCCAGATTGAACGCCTTAAAAAAGGACCAGAAATTCTCATCGGAACTCCTGGCCGTATCTTTGAGTTGATTAAATTGAAAAAAATCAAGATGATGAATGTGGAAACCCTCATCCTGGATGAATTTGACCAATTGCTCGATGATTCTCAGATTCACTTTGTCGAGAAAATCACCCACTACGCACCTCGTGACCATCAACTCATCTACATGAGTGCTACGACCAAGTTTGACCAAGAAAAGATTGCTCCAAACACGCGCACCATTGATCTTTCTGACCAAAAGTTGGACAACATCCAACACTTCTACATGCAGGTGGACCAACGTCACCGAGTGGATATGCTACGAAAACTGGCTCATGTAGAGGATTTTCGTGCCCTTGTCTTCTTTAACAGTTTGTCAGACCTTGGAAGTGCAGAGGAGAAATTGCAGTATCGGGATATCTTGGTTGTTTCCCTTGCTAGCGATGTCAATGTTAAATTTCGAAAAGTCATCTTAGAAAAGTTTAAAGACAAACAGCTAACCCTGCTCCTTGCAACTGACCTTCTGGCTCGTGGTATTGACATTGATAGCTTGGAATGTGTTGTCAACTTCGACGTCCCTAGAGATATGGAAACCTATACCCACCGTGCTGGCCGTACAGGTCGCATGGGTAAAGAAGGCTATGTTATCACTCTGGTAACCCATCCTGAAGACCTTAAAAAACTCAAGAAATTCGCAAGTGTGCGTGAAATTGTCCTAAAAAATCAAGAACTCTATATAAAATAAGGTTGGCTTCCGCCAACCTTTTTCTTATCCCCAAGTAATTTCTAATTGATAGCTGGCAAAGGGATGTCCCTCTTGATTTTGCATTTGATAGGCTAGCTCAATCTTTTGCCCATCCAGTTTGTAGTGATTCGTTTGAATGATAAACTCTTGCATCCCCATCGGAGTAGGAATATAGGCCAAGCTATCACTATCTTTTAGAAAACGCATGATAGCCTTCGGACTCGAGAAACGGGTCATCACTAGTTCTTCTTCATGAAACTTGAGAACAACTTTTTCCTTTTCCTCATTATAAAAGAGTAAATAGGTAAAATCTCCTTTTTCACGCACTTCCACGTTATAGAGCTGGTCAATCACTTCCAACTGTTCATCAAACTGAATCGTATTTCGCATCCGAATCTTCACATCAGGTCCTCTTTCTTGTCTCTTGTCCTACTATTTTACCAAAAACTCTAGCTTTTTGCTATAATGGTCATATGAACGAAAAAGTATTCCGTGACCCTGTTCACAACTATATCCATGTAAACAACCAGGTCATCTATGACTTGATCAATACAAAAGAATTTCAACGTCTGCGTCGTATCAAACAGCTAGGGACTTCCAGCTATACTTTCCATGGTGGAGAACACAGTCGCTTTTCCCACTGTCTAGGAGTCTATGAGATCGCTCGTCGTATCACGGAGATTTTTGAAGAAAAATATCCTGAAGAATGGGATCCTGCTGAATCTCTCTTGACCATGACCGCTGCGCTCCTTCATGACCTCGGGCATGGTGCCTATTCCCATACTTTTGAGCATCTCTTTGATACAGATCATGAAGCCATTACCCAGGAAATCATCCAAAGTCCTGAGACAGAGATTCACAAAGTCCTGCTACAAGTGGCACCTGATTTCCCCAAAAAGGTGGCTAGCGTCATCGACCATACCTATCCTAACAAGCAGGTCGTACAGCTCATTTCTAGTCAGATTGATGCGGACCGTATGGACTATCTCTTGCGCGACTCCTATTTTACAGGAGCATCTTATGGGGAATTTGACCTGACACGGATCCTCCGAGTGATTCGCCCAGTCGAAAATGGGATCGCCTTTCAGCGCAATGGCATGCACGCTATTGAAGACTATGTCCTCAGTCGCTACCAGATGTATATGCAGGTTTATTTCCACCCAGCAACTCGGGCCATGGAAGTTCTCCTACAGAATCTCCTCAAACGTGCCAAGGAACTCTATCCTGAAGACAAGGACTTCTTTGCACGCACTTCTCCTCATTTGCTACCTTTTTTTGAAAAGAAAGTTGATCTATCTGACTATCTGGCTCTGGATGATGGCGTGATGAATACCTACTTCCAACTCTGGATGACCAGTCCTGACAAGATACTAGCAGACTTGTCGCAACGCTTTGTCAACCGCAAGGTCTTTAAATCCATCACCTTTTCACAAGAAGACCAAGACCAACTCGCAACCATGAGACAACTGGTTGAAGAAATCGGTTTTGATCCAGACTACTACACTGCCATTCATAAGAACTTTGACCTTCCTTATGATATCTATCGTCCCGAATCTGAAAATCCACGGACTCAGATTGAGATTTTACAGAAAAATGGTGAACTGGCGGAACTCTCTAGCCTGTCTCCTATCGTCCAATCCCTTGCTGGCAGTCGCCACGGAGATAATCGTTTCTATTTTCCAAAAGAAATGTTGGACCAAAACAGTATCTTTGCTAGCATTACCCAGCAATTTTTACACTTGATTGAGAACGATCATTTTACCCCAAATAAAAACTAGAAGAGGAAATTTATGAGTATTAAACTAATCGCCGTTGATATCGATGGTACCCTAGTCAACAGTAAAAAGGAGATCACTCCGGAAGTCTTTTCTGCCATCCAAGACGCCAAACAAGCCGGTGTCAAAGTCGTGATTGCAACGGGCCGCCCTATCGCAGGCGTTGCCAAACTTCTGGACGACTTGCAGCTGAGAGACCAAGGTGACTATGTAGTGACCTTCAACGGTGCCCTTGTCCAAGAGACTGCTACTGGCCATGAGATTATCAGTGAATCCTTGACTTATGAGGATTATCTGGATATGGAATTCCTCAGTCGTAAGCTCGGTGTCCACATGCACGCGATTACCAAGGACGGAATCTATACTGCCAATCGCAATATCGGAAAATACACGGTGCACGAATCAACCCTCGTCAGCATGCCTATTTTCTACCGCACTCCTGAAGAAATGGCTGACAAGGAAATCGTCAAATGTATGTTTATCGATGAACCTGAGATTCTCGATGCTGCGATTGAAAAAATCCCAGCAGAATTTTACGAACGCTACTCCATCAACAAATCTGCTCCTTTCTACCTCGAACTCCTTAAAAAGAATGTAGACAAGGGCTCAGCCATCACTCACCTAGCTGAAAAACTCGGATTGACCAAAGATGAAACCATGGCGATCGGGGACGAAGAAAATGACCGTGCCATGCTGGAAGTCGTTGGCAACCCCGTTGTTATGGAAAATGGAAATCCAGAACTCAAAAAAATCGCCAAATACATCACCAAAACAAATGACGAATCTGGCGTAGCCCATGCCATCCGTACGTGGGTACTGTAGAAGGGTAAGAATAGACAAAAACCGCTCAGCTGAGCGGTTTTTTGATATCTACTTACTGCCCCCTGCAGGAATCGAACCTGCAACTACTCCTTAGGAGGGAGTTGTTATATCCATTGAACTAAGGGAGCTAGATAAAAACTCTGCTGAAAAAGCAGAGTTTTTAGTCGAATTAACGACGGATTTCTTTGATACGAGCTGCCTTACCTTGAAGTGCACGCAAGTAGTACAATTTCGCACGACGTACTTTACCGTAACGAACAACTTCGATCTTTTCAACACGTGGAGTGTGGATTGGGAAAATACGCTCAACACCTACACCGTTAGAGATTTTACGAACTGTGTAGTTTTCTGAGATGCCAGCACCTTTACGTGCGATAACAACACCTTCAAAAATCTGGATACGTTCACGGTTACCTTCGACAACTTTCGCGTGTACACGAACAGTGTCACCAGGACGGAATGATGGGATATCTGTACGAAGTTGACCCTCAGTCAAGCTTTGGATTAATGGATTCATTTTATTCTCCTATCTTTGTCAATCTTGAGGAACCTTCCTCAGCGGATAAACTGTATTTTTGTGCGTCCATTACACACAGAAACTATCATATCAGATATTTTCAGGTTTGTAAAGCTCTTTTCTCTACTTTTTTGCAACTTTTTGACCGGAATAAATGCTCCACTCTTTCGGCAGGCAATAGGCGATGGCACAAGCAATCACAAAGAAAGGAAGATTGCCATAGCCAAAGACTTCTCCTCCGATCAAGATTGGTGCGAGCAAGGTTGTAGTCGCACTACCAAAGACACTGGCATAACCGATAGCAGCAACGACCAAGACTGGAAGCCCCAGTATAGGTGCGAGAAAAACGCCAAGCGTAGCTCCGATCGCAAAGAGCGGCGTCACTTCTCCTCCTTGGTATCCAGCAGAGATAGTCACCACGGTAAAGAGGAGCTTGAGGATCCAGTCATAAGGCTGCGCACTCCCCTGATGAAAGGCTACATCAATCAAATTGGTTCCGAGCCCACTATAAGAGCCTACCTTGGTCAGCTGAAGCGTCAAGAGGACCAAGCTGAGTCCAGCCCCTATGACAGCAATCCGGATATACGGATTAGGCAAGACTTGAGCGACTGTTTTTTTCAACCAAGAAAGGCTAACTGCAAAGAGCTTCCCAGCGAGGCCAAAAGCCAAGCCAAGAAGGGCAACTTTGATCAAGGTCTCTGGTGTCCAGCTCAACGTTTCCTTGAGTGGCACAGCAAATTTCTCCAAGCCAAGAGCATGAGAGGTGAAGCTCGCCACGATCGAGGCGATGAGAGCTGGATAGAGGGCAATCAGCTGAAATTCCCCAACGGTCAAAACTTCAAGGGCAAAGAAGGTAGCAGCTAGTGGCGTCTGAAAGAGCCCCGCAAAACCTGCTGCCATCCCGGTCATAAGAAAAATACGTGAAGCATCGGCTATCTTGATATGACGGGCAAAACGATGCGAAAGGGTTGCTCCAATCTGGACAGCTACGCCTTCCCGACCAACCGAACCACCAAAGAGGTGGCTCATCCAGGTCGTCAGCATGATCAAAGGCACCAAGACCACGGGGATTTCCTCCTCACGCGCGTGCCCAACATCAAAAACTAGGCCCATCCCTTTTGATGCCTTGCCACCAAAACGTTTATAGAGATAAACGATGACAAGCCCTGCTAAAGCTAGGAAAAGAATCAAGGGCCAGTGCTGGCTTCGAACATCTCCGATTAGGAGAAGGCCTTGGCCAAAAATCACATCAATGGTACCGACCAAGAGACCAATGAAGAGGGCCATCCCTGTCAGCACCATATACTGTTTTGCTTTTTCCTTGATGGATAGACTAGTCACGCGCCCTGACCTCCTCTTGGTAAGTTCTAGAGTGTTTCATCATATCTTGAAACTGGGCTTGAATGGTCGTGCGATACTGCTCATCCATCACAAGAGAACCGACTTTTTCTAGCACTTCTCTTTCCCTTCCCTGGTCGAGCACAGGGAGTCCCTTTTGCTCCTTATATTCTACAATCTGACCGACACAAACCATCCGTTTTTCCAGCAAGGCTACAAGCTCTTGATCGATTTGATCAATTTCTTGCCGAATACTATTTAAATCCATAGTGTCTCCTCCTTTATTTGAATTATTGTATCAAAAAGCCACCAAATAGGCTAGTAAAATCCCAAAATAACTAATAAAAAACGCACTGACTCCTTCTAGTCAGCGCAGTTTGATTCTTATCCTACTTTTGCAGCCAATTCTTCTGCGAATTGTTCCAAGCGTTCGATGTCTTCTTCCTCAGCAGAAAGATCAACTTTGACACATTCTGAACCTTTTTCTGCTCCTGTCGCTACAAATACACGATCAAAGTCATCAACAGCCTTACAGAATTCGTCGTAGAAGGTATCTCCTGAACCGACCACTCCGTAGATTTTGCCATTTAAGTTGAGGTCTGCTAGGTCTTCATAAAAGTCCATCATCTCATCTGGCAATTCTCCATCACCATAAGTATAGGTCGCAACGATTGCGATATCCGCTTCCAAGAAGTCTGAAGCGTCAACAGTCGTACATTCATCAACATCGACATCCAAGCCCAAGTCACGTAATTTGTCTGCTACAATATCTGCAATCTCTTCGGTATTACCGGTCATACTGGCAAATACAATTTTTGCTAATGCCATATCGTCCTCCTCAATTTATCTTTCTCCATTATATCATATCTTTTTCATTTTAAAAATAAAAATTCTTGTGCTACAATGAAATGAGAAAGAATTGAGGTTATTTATGGAAATTTGCCAGCAAATTTTAAAGAAAATCAAAGAATACGATACCATTATTATTCATCGTCATATGAAGCCAGACCCTGATGCCTTAGGGAGTCAGGTAGGCTTAAAAGTTCTTCTTACACACCATTTTCCAGAAAAGACCATCAAAGCAGTCGGTTTTAACGAACCAACTCTAACCTGGATGGCAGAAATGGATACTGTCCAAGATAGTGACTACCAAGGTGCTCTTGCTATTATTTGTGATACAGCGAATCGTCCTCGTATCGATGATAAACGCTACGAACAAGCTGCTTTCACCATCAAAATCGATCACCATCCAAATGATGATATCTATGGTGACCTATCTTGGGTGGATACAAGTTCGAGCAGTGCCAGTGAAATGATTGCATTATTTGCTCAAGAAAATCAGCTAACTTTGTCTAGTGAAGCAGCACGACTTCTCTATGCAGGAATTGTCGGGGACACGGGCCGTTTTCTCTACCCGTCAACTAGTGCTCGTACCTTTAAAATAGCTGCCCAGCTCCGAGAGATTGATTTTGACTTTGCTGGATTGTCTCGTCAAATGGATACCATGAGCTTCAAGATTGCAAAATTGCAAGGGTATGTTTATGATCACTTAGAAGTTGATGAGAATGGGGCTGCACGCGTTCTGCTTACTCAAGACATCTTGGAAAAATATAAGGTTACGGATGCTGAAACAGCAGCGATTGTTGGGGCACCTGGTCGAATTGATACCGTTAAGGCTTGGGCCATCTTTGTTGAGCAAGTTGACGGTCACTTCCGTGTGCGTATGCGCAGTAAAATCACCCCTATCAATGAAATTGCCAAAGAACACGACGGAGGAGGACATCCATTAGCTAGTGGCGCCAATTCCTATAGTCTAGAAGAAAACGAAATCATCTATCAAAAGTTAAAAAACTTGCTTAAAAACTGATAAAATACTTGCCAAACTTTTCAGAATCTGATAGACTAGTAGGGTAACAATCTATGGCTCGCAAAGAGACCATGGCAGAAAGGAAATATTGCAAAATGAAAAAAGATATCCATCCAGAATATCGCCCAGTTGTCTTCATGGACACAACTACTGGTTACAAATTCCTTAGCGGTTCAACTAAACGCTCTAACGAAACTGTTGAGTTCGAAGGCGAAACTTACCCATTGATCCGTGTGGAAATTTCATCAGACTCACACCCATTCTACACTGGACGTCAAAAGTTCACTCAAGCAGATGGACGTGTGGATCGTTTCAACAAAAAATACGGTCTCAAATAATAAGAAAAAGAACAGTTTCAACTGTTCTTTTTTTTTACTTCTTTTTATGAATCAACTGCTACTATTATCTCAATATCAAGCTTTAAGCTAGTGCCGAGAACTAATTTCAAACAAGTTTAAAAAATATCGAAAAGAAGTTTGATATTGAGAATGGTTAAGATAATAGAAACTGCGTAACCTAGGATGGTGTTCCACTTGGCATTGGTAAATTCTCCCATCAGTGACTTCTTAGAAGTCAGATAGATTAAGGGGAAGATTGAAAACGGAAGAGCTATTGAAAGAAAGACCTGTGAATAAACCAATAACTGATCCAAGGTTTTTTCCTGATACCCAAATAAAACGGCGACTATAATCACAGGTAGCAAGGCAAAAATACGGGTACCGATACGGATAAGCCACTGAGGCAATCTTAGATGTAAGAAACCTTCCATGACAATCTGTCCTGTCAAAGTGCCTGTAATGGTCGAATTTTGACCACTTGCTAAGAGGGCTAGAGCAAATAAAGTTGACAGAGTGGAACTGGCTATCGCTCCTGCTATTGTCGAATCCTGTAAAGCATTGTACATTTGGGAGAAAGCTGAAATTTCAGATGCATGACCGAAAAAGAGGGAGGCCCCTAAAATGAGAAGTAAGGAATTGACAATAAAGGCTAGGGACAACTGAAGATTTGAATCCCAGGTCATAAAGCGAACTGCTTTTCGAACATCCTTCTTATCTTTGTGATTGATTTTCCTTGTTTGGGATAGAGAGGAATGAAGATAGAGATTATGGGGCATGACTGTCGCACCTACAATCCCTAGAGCCAAGGTCAATTGACTTTCATGACCTGGTAACGGTGTTTCGAATAAAGTTGAAGTTGGCAAATAACCACCAATGATCCCCTGGATACTTGGATTAGATAAGGCCACAAGATAGGTAAAGATGGCTAATATGGTTAAAATAAGAGTCGTAACAATGGCTTCAATTTTTTTGAAGCCAAATTTCATCAATAAAAGTAACAAAAATACATCTAAAACGGTTAGAAGGATAGCAATCATAATCGGTATTTTAAACAAAAGATTTAAGGCAATCGCTGAACCTAGAACCTCAGCCAAGTCTGTCGCCATTAAAGCTAATTCTAAAATCACCCACAAACTATAGCGAAGCCACTTGGGAGCATGATGAGCTGTTGCCTGTGCTAGGTCCATCTTAGTTACGATACCGAGCTTTCCAGCCATCTGTTGTAACTGCATAGCAATGATGGAAGAAATCAAAATAACAAATAAGAGACTATATTTGTAGGAGGCACCACCAACCACGCTGGTGATCCAGTTTCCTGGATCCATGTAGCCAACTGCCACAAGTGCACCAGGTCCTAAGAATGCTTTTAGATTTTGCCAAAAATGATTGTTATTTGGAGTCTCAATAGATTGATTGATCTCAGAAAGAGAGACTTTTTCATAAGAGGACATAGGGATTTCCCACTTTCTAATCTGTCTTTACATATTTCTTAATAGAATATTTTTTTGAAAGAATGATGAAAATAGTTTACCTATTTCCAATTCACCCTTATTATATCACATTTTTGAATGATTCCTAAGAAAACAAATGATAGTTGAAATAAACAATATCAGTATTGTAAAAGCCAGCGTTTTTTGACGCTGGCTTTAAAACTGTGAAAAATATTTCTCAACTAGATCGCTTCTGTGACAAAACTACGGCTTTCCAGTACTTTGAGCATGGCATTGGCTGTATCTAGGGCTGTAAAGAGGGGCACCCCGTGTTCAATGGCTGAACGGCGGATTTGCTCACCATCTTCATCAGCAGTTCGTTTGGTTCCGACAGTATTGATGATAGCTTGGATTTTTCCTTTACGGACATAGCTTGGGATATCATGTTCATCGTCACCAATCTTACCAACAGGTTGGGCTTGAAGTCCATGACTGGCAAAGAAGGTTGCTGTCCCTTCTGTTGCGAGGATACCATAGCCGATATTTTGGAAACGACGAGCCAAGTCCAAGGCCTCTTCTTTGGCATCAACAGCAATGGTAAAGACCACATTTCCAAAGGTTGGCAAGTGAAGATAAGAAGCTTCAAAAGCCTTGTACAAAGCTTTTTCAAGAGTTGTATCAGAACCCATAACTTCCCCTGTTGACTTCATTTCAGGCCCGAGCAAGCTATCTACCTTAGCTAGTTTCGTAAAGGAGAAGACAGGCGCCTTGATATGAACGCGAGTGCTTTCTGGATAAAGGCCATCTTGGTAGCCAAGTTCTTCAAGACTTTGACCAAGAATGAGCTTAGTCGCTACCTGAGCCATAGGAATATTAGTTACCTTAGAAAGGAAGGGCACCGTACGGCTGGCACGTGGATTGACCTCAATAACGTAGACTTTTTCATCCTTAATTACAAACTGAATGTTCATCATTCCGAGACAGTTAAGACCGATTGCTAGGCGTTTGGTATAGTCTGCAATGGTTTCTTGAACCTTTTGCGACAAGGTTTGCGGTGGGTAAACGGCCATTGAGTCACCTGAGTGGACACCAGCACGTTCGATATGCTCCATGATACCAGGGATAAGGACATTTTCTCCGTCTGAGATGGCATCAACTTCACACTCTTGCCCAACGATGTAAGAGTCAACAAGAACTGGGTGGTCTGGACTAGCCTTAACAGCAGTTCGCATGTAAGAACGAAGGTCTTCTTCGTTTTCAACAATTTCCATGGCACGTCCACCCAAGACATAAGACGGGCGAACAAGGACTGGGAAACCAATCTTGCGTGCTGCAAGCACTGCCTCTTCTTCATTGGTTGCTGTCTGTCCTGGTGGCTGTGGAATGTCCAAATCCTTGAGGGCTTGCTCGAAGAGGTCGCGGTCTTCTGCACGGTCTAGGTCAGCGACTTGCGTACCAAGGATGGTCACACCTGCTTTTGCCAAAGGCTCCGCAAGGTTGATAGCTGTTTGACCACCAAACTGAACGATAACGCCTTTTGGTTGCTCCAAGTCAATGACATTCATGACATCTTCGAATGTCAATGGTTCAAAGTAGAGCTTGTCAGACACAGAGAAGTCTGTCGAAACGGTCTCTGGGTTCGAGTTCATGATGATGGCTTCATAACCAGCTGCCTGGATAGCCTTAACCGAGTGAACGGTTGCGTAGTCAAACTCAACTCCTTGTCCGATACGGATTGGACCTGAACCTAGAACTAGAACAGATTCCTTGTCAGATTTGATAGACTCATTTTCCCATCCATAGGTTGAATAGAAATATGGTGTTTCAGAGTCGAATTCTGCCGCACAAGTATCGACCATCTTGTAAACTGGGACAATCTTGTTTTCCAAGCGAACTTGGCGAACTTGGTCAGCTGTCGTTTTCCAGAGTTCCGCAATCTTACGGTCTGAGAAACCATTAAGTTTAGCAGTTTTCAAGACTTCTAGATCTTGTGGATGGACACCCAATTCTTGCTCAATTTCAAAGATGTGCAAGAGTTTATCAAGATAGAAGATATCAATCTTGGTCAATTCAGCAATTTCTTCTGGTGTGTAACCACGGCGAATAGCTTCTGAAACGTAGAAGAGACGGTCATCTTGGGCTTTCACAACCTTTTCAATCAAGGCATCATCAGAAACAGAAGCAAGCTCCGGCATTTCATTGTGGTGAACCCCAATTTCAAGTGAGCGACAGGCTTTTAGAAGAGATTCCTCGATGTTACGACCGATCGCCATAACTTCCCCAGTCGCCTTCATCTGTGTACCAAGACGGCGTTCGCCCTTTTCAAACTTGTCAAATGGGAAACGAGGAATCTTGGCAACTACATAGTCGAGGGCTGGCTCAAACATGGCATAGGTTGAACCTGTAACTGGGTTGATAACCTCATCTAGGGTCAAGCCAACTGCAATCTTGGCAGCCAACTTAGCAATTGGGTAACCTGTCGCCTTAGAAGCAAGGGCTGACGAACGCGATACACGAGGGTTTACTTCGATGACATAGTACTTGAAGCTGTGGGGATCAAGGGCCAGCTGAACGTTACACCCACCTTCAATCTTGAGGGCGCGAATAATGCTCAAGCTCGCGTCACGTAGCATTTGGTTTTCATAGTCTGACATGGTTTGCGCAGGGGCGAATACAATGGAATCCCCTGTATGAATTCCAACTGGGTCAAAGTTTTCCATGTTACAAACAACGAGGGCATTGTCAGCTGAATCGCGCATGACTTCGTACTCGATTTCCTTGAAACCTGCGATTGAACGTTCAATCAAACATTGGGTAACAGGTGACAATTTCAACCCATTTTCAGCGATTTCACGTAGTTCTTCCTCGTTGGCACACATACCACCACCAGTACCACCTAGGGTAAAGGCTGGACGGACGATAACTGGGTAACCGATTGTTGCTGCAAAGGCAACTGCTTCTTCTACTGTGTTAACAATTTCAGATTCTGGAATGGGTTGCTCAAGCTCTTCCATCAATTGTTTAAAGAGGTCACGGTCCTCAGCTTGGTCGATGGCCGATAATTTAGTACCCAGAAGTTCGACACCAAGTTCATCTAGGATACCATTTTTAGATAATTCCATGGCCATATTGAGCCCTGTTTGACCACCAAGAGTTGGAAGCAAAGCATCTGGGCGTTCCTTACGGAGAATACGTGTCACAAACTCCAGTGTAATCGGTTCGATGTAGACCTTGTCCGCAATCTCCTTGTCCGTCATGATAGTGGCAGGGTTTGAGTTCACCAAGACAACTTCATAACCTTCCTCTTTCAAAGACAAGCAGGCCTGGGTCCCAGCGTAGTCAAACTCAGCAGCCTGACCAATAATAATCGGACCAGAACCAATCACCATAATTTTTTGAATATCAGTACGTTTAGGCATAGTTTATGATACAAAGCCCGTCAAGAACAAAGTGAAAATAGGAAACTCGGTGCAGACGCCTTTAGCGTCAAGACGATGTTTATCTTTTTCACACAGTTCTTAGGGCGTGTTCACTTCCGCGAACAATGTATCTTCTCCTTTCTATTCGGCAACTCTCGGGTTGCCATTAAATAAATTCTACGACGATTTTTTAGAGAAACGATATTTTTCGATAAAAAATCTAGTGCAGGGAGTTTTTAGTTCGCCTGGTAGCGACTAAAAGAAACGACCTGCCTTTCTATTCGGCAACTCTCAGGTTGCCATTAAATAAGATACAAAGGACGAATAGAAAGCGATTGAATTTTAGGAAACCAAGGAAGGATTGACAATCCAAGTTGGTTTCTCTAAATTCCTAGCTTTCCGTCCGTGTTCAGTTACATAAATTCTCCGACGAGCTTTTACTCGTTCTTAGTTTGCTTGTTTAAAGGCTTCCATCATCTCGATAAACTCGTCAAATAGGTAGCTTGCGTCATGTGGACCAGGAGCTGCATCTGGGTGGAATTGAACAGAGAAACCTGGTTGGTATCTGTGACGAACTCCTTCAACTGACTTGTCATTGATTTCTTCGTGGGTAATGATCAAATGCTCTGGCAAGTCCTCACGGCTAACTGCATAACCATGGTTTTGGCTGGTAAAGTCTACACGTCCTGTTGCAATCTCACGTACCGCGTGGTTAAATCCACGGTGACCAAACTTCATCTTGTAGGTCTTAGCCCCGTTTGCCATAGCAAAGAGTTGGTGTCCCATACAGATACCAAAGATTGGAATTTTCCCTTGCACACCACGAATCATGTCCAGTGCTTCTGGAACGTCTTCTGGGTTACCTGGACCATTTGACAACATAACTCCGTCAGGATTGAGGTGGAGAATTTCTTCCGCCGTTGTTGAATACGGAACGACCGTCACGTTACAGTTACGCTTAGAAAGTTCACGTAGGATTGAGTGCTTGAGTCCAAAATCCACTAGCACCACGCTCAAACCAACTCCAGGAGCTGGATAGGAAGTTTTAGTAGAAACCTGCTTGATATTGTCTGTCGGCAAGACTGTTGCTTGGAGCTGGGCTGTGATATGGTCCATGGTATCGCCAACATGTGTAAGGGTTGCACGCATGGTACCATGCTTACGGATAATTTTTGTCAGAGCACGGGTGTCAATTCCTGAAATACCAGGGATTTTCTTGGCTTTCAAAAATTCATCCAAGGTCATTTGGTTGCGCCAGTTACTTGCTCTACGCGCTTCTTCGAAAACAACAACTCCTTTACAAGTTGGAATGATGGATTCATAATCATCACGGTTAATTCCATAATTTCCCACCAAAGGATAGGTAAAGGTCAAGATTTGTCCATTATAAGACTGGTCTGTAATGGATTCTTGATAGCCGGTCATCCCTGTGTTAAAGACGATTTCGCCTGTTACATCAATATCTGCTCCGAAGGCCTTGCCTTCAAAAACTGTGCCATCTTCTAATACTAGAAGTCTTTTTGTCATATTTTCACCTCTCGTGGACGCTCACTGGCGTCTTTTAACGTCTTGTGTTTTAGTTGGCGTTTCTACTCGCCAATACGGATTCTAAGATTGCCATTCGAACAAAGACACCGTTGGTCATTTGTTGGACAATGCGTGATTTTGGAGCTTCAACCAAGTTGTCAGCAATTTCCACATCTCGATTAACTGGAGCAGGATGCATAATGATTGCTGTTTCTTTTAAGCGATTATAGCGCTCTTGGTTCAAGCCGTGTTGAGCATGGTAGTCTTCTTTTGAAAAAACGGCTCCACTTTCGTGGCGTTCATGTTGAACTCGGAGTAACATCAAAACATCCACCTGATCAACAATCTCATCAATGGTTACAAACTGTCCATAGTCCGCAAACTCTTGACTTCTCCATTCCTCAGGCCCCGCAAAGAAAAGTTCAGCACCCAAGCGTTTCAAAATCTGCATATTAGATTTGGCAACACGTGAGTGGTCCAAGTCACCTGCAATAGCAACCTTGAGACCCTCAAAGTGACCAAATTCTTCATAAATAGTCATCAAATCAAGCAAGCTCTGACTAGGATGTTGACCTGAGCCGTCTCCACCATTGATGATGGAAGTCGTAATCGTCGGACTCGCAATCAACTCTCTGTAATAGTCGACATCTGGGTGACGAATCACACAGACATCTACACCAAGCGCAGACAAGGTTAAGATGGTATCATAGAGTGTCTCACCCTTATTTACTGAGCTGGTCTTCACATCAAAGTCAAGTCGCTCCAGCCCTAGCTTAATCTCTGCCACTTCAAAGGACTTATGTGTCCGTGTAGAATCCTCAAAGAAAAGATTTGAAACAATCGGATGGTCTTCATAAGGAAGCTGGGCTCCATTTTTAAACTCAATTCCTCGCTTAATCAATTTCATCACTTGATCGACAGTGAGGTCTTCCATAGAAACCACATGGTTCAATGCTTGTTGATTTTCTGACATGGCTACTCCTTCAGCTTTCTAAGCTTCTTCAGTAATCAGAACTCTGTCTTGACCATCAAGTTCTGTCATCTCTACGATGATTTCTTCAGAACGACTGGTTGGGATATTTTTCCCAACGTAATCTGGACGGATAGGCAATTCTCTATGTCCACGATCTACTAGCACCGCAAGACTCACGCGCGCAGGACGGCCATGTCCGACAATATTATCGATAGCAGCACGGATAGTACGGCCTGTATAGAGTACATCATCCACTAAAATAACCTCACGGTCTGTCACATCAACAGAAATCAAAGAAGTATCTTCTCCACTTTTAACATCATCACGGAAAGGTTTGGTGTCCAATTCCACAACAGGTACAGTGATGTTTTCCAACTGCTCCAAGCGTTCTTTGATACGATGAGCGATAAAAACACCACGCGTTTTTATCCCCGCTAGGATAATCTTATTCAAATCTTTATTGCGCTCAATAATCTCATAAGTAATTCGCGTAATCGCTCGTTTGACAGTCAATTCGTCTACAACTTCTTTTGTCTTCATGACAAACCTCCAAAAAGAAAAGTCTCCTTCTACAAGGAGACTTGAAATGTATAGCCAAGCGAGCCCTACTGTAAACAGTATAGACTTCACCCTTCTACTTTATCGCGCTCCTTGCCTGCCTCACGGGACAGGTTTAAAGGATTATTTAGTTATCATTTACTATAGCACAAAGCACCCTTAAAATCAAGTAAAAACTTTTTCAGAGTTCCCCTCAAACATTACTGAAATCATATAATTGGGGATAGTGATCGCATTCTGGATTTTTGGGATGACAGATAGCTCGTCCAAAGTAAATCATGGCCTGGTGGGCTGCTAACCACTCTTCTGGTGGTAGGACGTCCATGACACGTTTTTCTACTTCAAGTGGCGTAGCTGATTTTTTAACGATATCGTGATGCTTACAGATACGCTCCACATGAGTATCCACTGCAAAAGCAGGAATTCCAAACCCCACACTCAATACTACATTTGCTGTTTTACGACCAACACCAGCTAGACTTTCTAATTCCTCTCGAGTCTGAGGCACTTGACTATCAAAATCGTCTAGTAACTGTTGGGCACATTTTTTAAGGAATTTAGCCTTATTTCGATACAGTCCCAAGCGAGAAATGTGTGAAGCAATTTCACTCTCTGTCGCGACAGACATGGCTTGCGGCGTTGGAAAGGCAGCAAAGAGGCCTGGTGTGGCCTTATTTACTGCGGCATCTGTGGTCTGGGCTGACAGCATCACTGCAACCAAGAGTTCAAAATGATTGGTAAAATCAAGACTAGGCTTAGCATCTGGAAAAAGGGCAATGATTTCCTCTATGACATGACGAGCACGTTTCTTGGATAAAACCATCTACTCGTCTCCATTAAATAGTCCTTGCAAGCCAGCAAATGGACTGTTTTCTTCTTTCTTGACTGCTTGTTGGGCCTGGTATTCTTCCTCAGTCATGATTTGCCAGTCATTCCCTGACACAAAACCTTGTCCCGCCTCTTCTTCAGCTGTCAAGACTTTGATTGGAATATTTAGCAAGATATTATCCGAAACACTTTCAGCAAGGTCGATTTCTCCATTTTCGATAGGAAGGACCAAATCATCATCTAAAACTTCCTGATCTAGTTGATTGGTTGCTCCTTCCATGAAGACCTCTGTCACTGGATATGACTCAGCCAACTCAACTGGCTCCATACTGCGACTGGAAGCAAGGACAATGGTGTAAGATAGTTGATAATCTAAGAAATACATGCGGTCTTCGTATTGGACCTTCCCTACCGCAAGGATATCTTTGACATCTAAAATTTCTTGATTACGGGCACGCAAGTCTGATGCCAGGTCTAAAGCTTGTTCAAAATGTAGGCCTTCAGGCTGCTTACGGATTTCTTGAATATTTAACTTCATATTTCCTCCATAAAGATTTACTCACTTGATTATACCATGAAAAGGCTACAAGTCAGCCTTCCAAACTTTGATATTAAAATCTCCTTTTTAACATATTTACTATGACATATTTTCTGTTTAGTGCTATACTATAGGCAAGAATACATCAGAGCAAGGAGGATGCTCATATGGAAGACAAAGCACTAATCAACCAAGCTTACCAACTCCTATCCGAGTTAAATAAAAGCTACCAAAGTTGCAAACAAGGTACAGCCGATGATTTCCGTCTACAAGAACTGCTGAACAGCACTCTCAAGGAACTTAAAAAAGCGGAAAAGCTTGACAACAGTATCTTAATCGACCTCGAGAAATTTTACCAACGTACCAGTCTACTGATTGGACTAGGGAGCCTAAAACTAAACGATCAAGCTCGTACTGCTTGGCGCAACTATGACAAGTTCCATTACGAGCACGTCAAACACGTACTGACTCTTTATGGACCTGTTTTCGGATTCTGATACTCTTCGAAAATCTCTTCAAACTACGTCAGCTTCGCCTTGCCGTACTCAAGTAAAGCCTTCGGGTCGCTTCCTAGTTTGCTCTTTGATTTTCATTGAGTATAAAACCTAGAATTTCCAGTTTTCTATTGACAAAATTTCCTGAAAGGTATAGGATAGAGATACTAATACTCGGAGGTAAGGGAGACATGAAGAACTAAGTCTATCAAATAAAGAACTTTATTTAGTAGATCTTGTTTTTGTCTCTTTTTGCATGCTCTTTTTGTACTAGATTTTCTAGTACTTTATCCTCTTTGAAAATCCAAAAAACTAGAAAGCTAACCATCTGATCCTCTTAGGTTGGATAGGGTTAGACTGACCTAGGTTGACAAGATTTTTGACATGGATAATGGCGTTCTTGACAGTGACTTTGGGCTCTACTAGGTAAAGTAGAGCTTTTTGTTATGCATTATGGACATTCTAGAAAGGGCAACAATATGATAAAAATCAATCATCTAACCATCACACAAAACAAAGATTTACGAGACCTTGTATCTGACTTAAGCATGACTATCCAAGACGGGGAAAAAGTTGCTATTATTGGTGAAGAAGGAAATGGCAAATCAACCTTACTACGAGCTTTAATGGGGGAAGCATTTCCTGATTTCACTATCAAGGGAGACATCCAGTCTGACCTTCAGTCACTGGCCTACATTCCTCAAAAGTTACCTGAGGATCTAAAAAGTAGGACTCTACACGATTACTTCTTTTTAGATTCCGCTGATTTAGACTACAGTATTCTTTATCGTTTGGCGGAGGAGTTGCACTTTGATAGCGACCGTTTTGCTAGCGACCAAGAAATTGGCAGTCTATCAGGTGGCGAAGCTTTGAAAATTCAGCTCATACATGAGTTAGCCAAACCCTTTGAGATTCTATTTTTGGATGAACCTTCAAATGACCTAGACCTTGAAACGGTTGATTGGCTAAAAAGTCAGATACAAAAGATGAGGCAAACCGTTATTTTCATTTCCCATGATGAAGACTTTCTTTCTCAGACGGCAGATACTATTGTCCACTTACGACTGGTCAAGCACCGGAAAGAAGCGGAAACGCTAGTCGAGCATTTAGACTATGATCTCTACAGTGAGCAGAGAAAGGCTAATTTTGCCAGACAAAGCCAGCAAGCTACTAACGACCAGAGAGCCTATGACAAAACCATGGAAAAGCATCGTCGCGTCAAGCAAAATGTAGAAACTGCCTTGCGTAACACTAAAAACGATGTTGCTGGGCGCTTACTGGCTAAAAAGATGAAAACTGTTCTCTCTCAAGAAAAACGCTTTGAAAAGGAAGCCCAGTCCATGACCCAAAAGCCACTTGAAGAAGAACAAATTCAACTATTCTTCTCAGATATACAGCCATTAGCAGCTTCTAAAGTCTTAATCCAACTGGAGAAGGAAAATTTGTCCATTGGTGAGCAAGTTTTGGTTCGAGGAATTCAACTAACTGTCCGTGGTCAAGATAAAATCGGTATTATCGGTCTTAATGGCGTTGGCAAATCCACTCTTTTAGCAAAATTACATCAACTTCTAAGCGACAAAAGAGAGATTTCGCTTGGATTTATGCCACAAGATTACCACAAAAAACTGGAATTAAATCTATCTCCAGTAGGCTACCTCAGCCAAACAGGGCAAAAAGAGGAACTACAGAAAATCCAATCCCACTTAGCCAGTCTCAATTTCAGTTATCCAGAGATGCAACACCAAATCCGTTCCTTATCTGGTGGTCAACAAGGTAAACTGCTTCTCTTGGAATTAGTCCTGCGCAAACCAAACTTTCTTCTCCTGGATGAGCCTACACGAAACTTTTCTCCCACTTCTCAACCAGAAATCCGAAAACTCTTTGCCACTTATCCAGGTGGGCTGATTACTGTATCTCATGATCGACGTTTCTTAAAAGAGGTCTGTACGAGCCTCTATCGAATGACAGAAGATGGTTTAGAAGTCCTTGATTTACAAGATTTATAAATTTTGAATATAGCAAAAATCCAGAGCCAATCTCTGGATTTTGTTTACATTTGTTTCAAGCGTTCGATTCGTTCTGAGATAGGTGGGTGGGTGTAAAAGAGTTTTTGAAGTCCGCCACCTTTCTTGGGATCATTGATATAAAGTGCACTACTAGCATCATCGACATGGTGATGCATTGGCTCGCTATTGTCCAACTTGCGCAGTGCATTGATCATCCCTTGAGGATTGCGGGTCAGCTCCACACTGGATGCATCCGCCAGGAATTCTCTCTGACGGGAAATGGCTAATTGCACCAAGGTTGCAGCGAGAGGTGCCAGAACAATGGCTAAGAGAGAGATGACAAGCATGATAATCTCAAGTCCACTGCCATCACGATCATTATCGCTCCGTCTGCGACCAGCACCACCCCACCACATCATACGGCCTGCCATACTAGACAGAAGGGTAATGGCACTGGCAAGGGCGACAGCAATGGTCGAAATGCGGATATCGTAGTTTCGGATATGACTGACCTCATGCCCCATAACAGCTTCCAGTTCCTCGCGATTCATGATAGCCAGAAGACCTGAAGTGGCTGCAACTGCCGCATTCTGCGGATTCGAACCTGTTGCAAAGGCATTTAAAGAAGAATCCTCAATGATGAAAACACGTGGCATGGGAATCTGAGCGACCATGGCCATATCTTCCACAACATGGTAGAGGTCTGGCGCCGTTTGCTCATCAACCTCACGCGCCCCATTCATAGACATGACAATCTCTGTTGATTGGAAAATCATGGTTAAGGCATAGACAAAACCGATAATTAGGGCTATGATCATCCCCCCAAGACCTGAGCGCATGAAGAGATAGCCAACCGCATAACCAACCAAGGCCAAGAGTAGGAAGAAAACCAGCAACAAAATCCAGGTTTTTCGTTTATTGCTCGCAATTTGATCAAACAACATCTTAGTCACCTAAACCGCTAAAGTCAACTTTAGGAACTGCCTTTTCCTCTTCAGGTGTTTGAAGGAAGTCTGCAGCTTTAAAGCCAAATAGTCCTGCGATGATGTTACTTGGGAAAGTTTCAAGTTTTACATTGTAGTTGCTGACAACACTGTTGTAGAGTTGGCGTGAGTAAGAGATTTTATTTTCTGTATTGGTCAACTCTTCTTGTAATTTGATAAAGTTAGCGCTAGCTTTCAAGTCTGGGTAATTCTCTGCTACTGCAAAGATACCAGAAATCTGGCGGGTAAGGGCATCACTGGCCTTCATCGCTTCAGCCGGTGACGTTGCTGTGGCTACTTGTCTACGAAGTTCTGTCACTTTTTCCAAGGTTGAACCTTCATATTTGGCATAGCCTTTGACTGTTTCAATCAAGTTAGGGAGGAGATCATTTCGACGCTTCAACTGAACATCTATCTGGCTCCAAGCCTCCTTGGTCTGCATACGATTTTTCACCAAACCGTTATAGCTAACAATCACAAAAATAACAATCAGAGCCAAAACTCCAAGAATAATCCAAGTCATAATCTTATTCCTTTCTGCTTTTAGATTAATACCAGTATATCAAAATTTTAATGAATATGGTAAAATAAGATGATACTAGAGAAGGAAACTACTATGAAACCAGAAACATTTTACAGCTTGCTTGCCGAGCAAAATCTTCCACTTTCTGATCAGCAAAAAGAACAATTTGAACGGTATTTTGAACTCTTGGTCGAGTGGAATGAAAAGATTAATCTGACTGCTATTACAGACAAAGAAGAAGTCTACCTCAAACATTTTTATGATTCGATTGCACCCATCCTACAAGGTTTGATTTCAAATGAAACGATCAAACTTCTTGATATCGGAGCTGGGGCAGGATTTCCTAGTCTTCCTATGAAAATCCTCTATCCACAGCTGGATGTGACCATCATTGATTCGCTGAATAAGCGCATCAACTTCCTCCAACTATTGGCTCAGGAGCTGGATTTGGACGGAGTTCACTTCTACCATGGACGTGCAGAAGACTTTGCCCAAGACAAGAACTTCCGTGCTCAGTTTGATATAGTGACAGCTCGCGCTGTTGCCCGTATGCAAGTCTTATCTGAGTTGACCATTCCCTACCTTAAAGTTGGTGGAAACCTATTGGCACTCAAAGCCAGCAATGCGCCTGAGGAATTGCTAGAAGCCAAGAATGCCCTCAATCTCCTCTTTAGTAAGGTCGAAGATAATCTCAGTTACGCCCTACCAAATGGAGATCCACGTTACATCACTGTGGTCGAAAAGAAAAAAGAGACCCCAAATAAATATCCACGTAAGGCTGGTATGCCAAACAAACGCCCACTTTAAATTTTTTAGTAAAAAATATTTACAAAGTTCGCCTTGCTCTCGCATTTCTAGGCTCAGGAAAAAATGATTTACAAAATCATTTTTTTCTGCTATACTATCACAAGCAAAGGTTTTTAATGTCATCCTGTGAGGTGACGAAGGCGCAGATTTATATAAATTTTTAAAAGATAGCTATTTTTTAAAAAGTCTTACTCTGAGGGCCTATTGCTGCAAAATAATGGGCTCTTTTTTGGTGCCCAAAAGTGAGGTTTTTATGAAACAGGAATCAACTGTTGACTTGTTACTAGACGTTGATCAACGTCCTTCTGCTGGTAAAGGCATTCTTCTAAGCTTCCAGCACGTGTTTGCTATGTTTGGTGCAACCATTCTCGTTCCCTTAATTTTGGGAATGCCTGTATCGGTTGCTCTCTTTGCATCTGGTATTGGAACACTTATCTACATGATTTCTACTAGCTTTAAGGTTCCAGTTTATCTAGGTTCTTCATTTGCCTTTATCACGGCTATGTCTCTAGCCATGAAAGAAATGGGTGGCGATGTATCTGCCGCTCAAACTGGGGTTATCTTGACTGGTTTGGTCTATGTCCTTGTAGCAGCAAGTGTTCGTTTTGCTGGTACAAAATGGATTGACAAACTCTTGCCACCAATCATTATCGGACCTATGATCATCGTTATCGGTCTTGGTCTTGCTGGTTCTGCTGTAACGAATGCTGGACTTGTGGCAGATGGAAACTGGAAAAATGCTCTTGTAGCCGTCGTGACGTTCTTGATTGCAGCCTTTATCAATACAAAAGGAAAAGGGTTCCTCCGTATCATTCCTTTCCTCTTCGCCATCATCGGTGGCTACCTATTTGCCCTAGTGCTTGGATTAGTTGACTTCACTCCTGTTCTAGAAGCCAACTGGTTTGAAATTCCCGGTTTCTACTTGCCATTTAATACTGGTGGTGCCTTTAAAGAATACAACTTGTACTTCGGTCCTGAAACAATCGCAATCTTGCCTATCGCTATCGTGACTATTTCAGAACACATCGGTGACCATACCGTCCTAAGCCAAATCTGTGGCCGTCAATTCTTGAAAAATCCTGGTCTTCACCGTACACTTCTCGGTGACGGTATTGCAACATCTGTATCTGCCTTTCTCGGTGGACCAGCTAATACGACTTACGGAGAAAATACAGGAGTTATCGGGATGACTCGTATCGCTTCTGTTTCCGTTATCCGTAACGCTGCTTTTATCGCTATTGCTCTCAGCTTCCTTGGTAAATTTACTGCTTTAATCTCAACAATCCCAAATGCTGTACTTGGCGGTATGTCTATCCTTCTCTACGGAGTTATCGCCAGCAACGGTTTGAAAGTCTTAATCAAAGAACGCGTTGACTTTAGCCAGATGCGTAACCTCATCATCGCAAGTGCCATGTTGGTGCTTGGACTTGGTGGAGCAATCCTTAAACTCGGTCCAGTAACCCTTTCAGGTACTGCCCTATCAGCCATGACAGGAATCATCTTAAACTTGATTTTGCCACATGAAAATAAAGACTAGTCATTCAGACACAAAAATCCACTCGATTGAGTGGATTTTTTGAATTACTTACTCTTCATTTCCAACAGTAAATCTTTCAAAGAAATGATAGTTACTGCAAGTAAAATCATGGCCATACCGACAAAATCAATCGCATAAAACCGTTCCTTCATAATCAGAAAGGCAAAAAAAACAGCTGATATTGGTTCTATGGAAGCCAATAAACTAGACTTAACAGGGCCTATCAAACTAGCTCCCTTTAGGAAAGCTGTATAGGCGAAGACAGTTCCGATGATGATAATCCCAGCAAATGCAAAGAGAAAATCTAGGCTAGTCGGTATACTGACCTTTAAGACTCCTGTGAAGGGAAGAGCCACCACACCAGAAATAACCATCCCAACACCAATCACCAAAATACTGCCCCACTTCTTAATCAAAGCGATGGGGAGGATAATATAGAGGGCATAGGTCAAGGCAGAAAAGAGGCCCCAGAAAAGTCCAGCAGGTGTGACAGACAACTGGTCAACTTTCCCGTGCGTCGCAATCAGAAAAGTTCCTCCTATAGCCAATCCAATCGAAATAATCTCAGCCAGTGTAGGCGCCACCTTGTCCTTGATACAAGTATAAACCAAGATCCCAGCGGGGCATACATACTGGAGAACTGTCGCCGTGCCAGCATTGGTTTCCTGAATGGCAGAAAGATAGGCAAACTGGTTTAAGAAAAGTCCAAACAAGGCAAACAATAAGAGAGATAAAAGGCTTTTTCTGTCTTTTAAAAAAGCATAGAGTTTATCCTTTACAGTCATATAGGATAAGGCTACCAGTGCCAAACCTGCAATGATAAGCCGCAGATTGGTCAAGACTAGAGCAGAGATCCCGTGTGCCATCAGATATTGGCCACTGGTTCCAGACAAGCCCCAAGCAATCCCTGCCACTACTGTAAATAGAGTTCCTTTTAAGGTTTTTGACATGCTTCTCCCTACTCCTCTTGACGAATCATTTCCATCACTTGGTTTCGATCGATTATCCACTGGGCACGTTCATCCTTCTCATACGTTCGATTGGATAAAAAGATAGCTGCTTCCTGTTTCTCTCGATTCCACATGATGAAGGTACCTGTATAGCCTGTATGGTCAAGCCAGTCTCCTTCCAGATTCCAGGCTAGGGAACGCTCTTTATCCTCTAAGGGAGAGTAATTTCGACTTAAGTTTTCAGCAAAATCATCTTTCAAGTAATGTTCCAGAAAGATCTGTAAATCCTTAACAGTCGAAAACAAACCAGCACTTCCAGCGTGCTTCCCTAATAGATGGGCTTTGGGATCGTGAATGATTCCGGCCTCCACTCCTCTCACTGTTGGTACAGCAATCTCAACAGGACCAAATATCGTTTTCTTCATCCCCCATGGTTCCAAAACTTGTTCTTCTATAATCTGATCCAAATCTTGGTTAAAGATTTTTTCCAAAAGAAAGCCCAAGAGTAAAAAGTGAACGTCCGAGTACAGGAAGGCTGGCTGACTTCGTCTGTTGAGGTGATACATGGCTTTTCTCAATTCCTCTGCACCTAACCTGTCCCGATTAGGAATAAAGGGGTCCAGGTCTGTAGCATGGGTCAGAAGTTGTCGTATGGTAATATCTGGGTAATCACACTCCGATAAAAAATCCGTCACCGGTTTATCAATATCGAATTTGCCCTGCTGCCACAAGAAGATGAGAACCGTCCCCACTCCCACGACTTTACTCACACTGGCCAGATCATAGACCAAACCGCTCTCTGTTCTCAGGCCCCGTTCTGGATCACTCAATCCTAGATAAGACTCTTTCCATTCACCATCCTTATAATACGCAAAAGAGGCCCCGGGATAAATCCCTGCCTCGATTTGATTTTCTATTTTTCTTAGAATGTTTTCCAACTTCATGCTTCTTCAAACCACAATTCGATGTTATTGGTATCTTTACCAAGGAAGAATTTTTCAGACTTAGGGATAAAGTAGCCTGTCTTTTCAAATTTCTGACGAAGGCTGGTTAGATCAAAATTCTTGACTAAAAATTTCAACATCGTCAAGTCCCAAGTAACATTGTTTTCAACAGCCAAATCTGGACCTTGCCCTTTAGTAAAGGTGACTGCTTGCGCTACTCCTTCAGGATTAAGTAAACTCTCTGTCCCTTCAGGCAAACGCAATTCCATAGAAACCTCAAATTGACTCAAGAATTTTATACCTGTATTTGAATAAAATTCAGGAAGAGTTTCCAGTGGAACCAAATCTCTTATATCATTTTCTGCATGAACAAGGATTACATCCTCTTCAGGAGAGACAATCTCAAAAGCATACCCACGGTTTCCTTTAAATAGACGAGGAAGAGACTTCATCTGAGAAAGGAGGCCCTCGATTTCAGAGGGATCCTCAACCTTTATCAAGAGTCTAGCTAGCTTCTTAAGTCCTTCAACTCTGCGAGTTCGCATACTTGGAGCTTCTTCTAAAATCAATCTCTCCGTCCCCGTCTGGTCGCCTAATGAAAGAAAGGCAGACTCTTCTAGTAAGGGTTTCATCCCCAGAGTTTCAATGTAAAATGTTTCATTTAATTTTCGATTATTCACTTTCAAAGTCGGAATGATCCGAACAATCTCATTCACATCCATAAATTCCTCCAACTCTTTTATTTTAAAGGATTTTCGAATATTTTACAAGCCATATTTGTTTAAATTAGAAAATTTTCCAAGAAAAAACCGGGTTCCCCCAGTTTCGTTTCTTATAGGTAAAGTAGTTTGAATAGTGCTACTGCTGCAATACCCGCTGCAATTGGAGCTACAACTGGAACCCAAGCATACCACCATTTTGAATCACCCTTGTGTTGACCAAGAACTGATTTTGGAAGGAGTTCGTGAAGAAGACGTGGTCCAAAGTCACGAGCTGGGTTCAAACCAGGTCCAGTAGGTCCACCAAGTGAAGTTACCAAGGCCATCACTAGGAAACCAAGTCCTAAATGAGCAATTTCAAGACCTGAAGCTGTATGTGGAGCTACTTGAGCTTTCACTGCCAATTCACTTAAATCAACAGTTTGTCCAGCTTGAGTAGCCATTTGTTTCATGTATTGAAGAACCTCAGCACCAAAGAAGTTTTTAGTCATTCCTAGGGCTGCAAAGAACAGAACAAACGAACCGACAAACTCATTGATAAAACCATTTACACTTGCTGCGAAACGTGATTCTTTTGTACCGTGATCAACATTTGAAATCGTTGAGAAAGTACCCAAAATGTTATTAGAATTCTCTGTTTTCAAGTAGTAAGGACGGTGAGTTGCAACAACCATAGCTTGACCAAAAATCGCTCCTAAAACTTGCGCAAGGATATAATATGGTACTTGTTCCCAAGGAAAAAGTCCACTCACAGCAAGTCCAAGTGTGAAGGCTGGGTTGATGTGGTTACCAGATACATTACCGAACATCAAGGCTGGGATCATAACCCCCATACCGTAACCAACCGCGATAACGAGCCAGCCACTTTGGTGACCTTTCGTACCTTTAAGTTCAACGTTAGCAACTGCACCATTACCAAGAATGATCAGAATGGCAGTTCCCAAAAATTCAGTGGCATATTTAATAGCCCATGTAAAATCCATTTGATAGATTCTCCTTAATTTTTTTAGACAATCCTTATTCTATCAATTTTTAGGCCTTTTAGCAACCGATTTTCTAAAAGAATCTCTGGAAAACGCTTTATTTAACTTATCTTTAAGAAAAGGACAAAAGAAGTCAAACTCCTTTCATCCTATTCCTTACTCTTGACGTTGACCAAAGTCTGCTAACATCTGATCCAGCTCCTCACGACTTGGAGTTGTCAACATATAGAGGATATCTCCTTGTAACTCTGCAAAGGCTGCTGGCATGATTTTCTTAGCCTTAAAACCTCCTTGGTATTTAGCTAGTAACTCCTCTTCTGAGTATACATAATGAGAACTTAAACGCCGAGCAGTCGCCAAGCAATAAAGAGGTTCAAACTCTGATGTAGGGAACTCTTCACCTGCGACAATCGCTGCATAGCCTCGGTAGAGATCTAAGGAGTGAGCGAAGTTATAAACATCAATGGTAAAGCCACCCGCAGGACGGTTATTGTACTCAATGGCAATGTAGTCGTCCCCATCACGGAAGAACTCGATATGGAAAAAGCGCTCTTTCATACCAAATTCTTTGACAATAGCCTCACCGTACTTGCGCAGTTTTGGATCCATATCCTTGAGAACATAATAGGCATTATCCATCTTGTAGAGCATGAGATCCAGTGGTGTATGGGCATAATCGAAAGTCGTTGAAAATACGATATTGCCATCCTTATCCACAAGCCCGTCAAAGGTACAGATTTCGCTAGAAGTGACAAATTTCTCAAAGAAATAAACGGTTGAATGGTCCCATTCTTGCTTGAAATGGTTCACATCTTCCTGACTTTCCAACTTAAAGGTGGCTGCCGCTCCCACTCCATTATCAGGTTTGGCAATCATTGGTAGACCGATTTCGTTCACTGCTTTATCCACATCTGCTTCCGTCTGGATAACAGCTCCAGGAACAACTGGGACACCTGCTTTTTTGAAAAGTTTCTTCATCTCAGACTTAAACTTGGTTTTTTTAAGATCTTCTGGTTTGGCACCAAAGACATTGAATTGTTCTCTGAGTGTTGCGTCCAGCTCAAGCCAGTATTCATTGTGCGACTCGATGCGGTCGATAGGTCCATGCTTGTAGAAAAGAAAGGCAACTGCACGTTTGACTTCGTCTATGTTCTCAAGATTGTCCACACGGAAATACTCGGTCAGGCTATTGCGCAAAGGTTCATCTAGTTGTTCGTAAGGCTCCTGACCAATTCCCAAAACGGTGATGCCTTTATTAGCTAGTTCAATAGTAAACTGTTGGAAGTTTTGCGGATAGTAGGGAGAAATAACAAGGTAATTCATAGGCAACTCCTTTTATAGATACAGGTGGCCAAGAAAATAAGGCATTTGTTTACGCCACCATTCCCAGTCGTGGGCGACATCATATCCCCATTCAGCAAACCAGGCTGGAATTTGTTTCTGGTCGAAGGCTTCTTTGAGCTTGTAGAAGGATGGCAGACCATCTTGTTCCCAGGCACCGAGGCCCGTACAGACGACGATTTCTGCCTGACGGTAACGATCGATAAACCAGCCGTCATTCTGATTCCAGATATAATCTACAGGTGAGTTTTGGTAAATAGCATCATCATTGTAGTAATCGCCAACGAAGAAACGTGCGTCATAAACACCACTTAGAGCAATCACCTTGGTAAAGACATCTGGATGCTGGAGGAATAAATTGAGTGCATGGTAGCCTCCCATCGAGCAACCTGTCGTCATCATGCCATCAAACCAACCTGTCTTATGCTTGATAAAAGGAATGGCCTCCTCAATCACATAGCGTTCGTAGGCACGATGCATCTCTGCTTGGTCATGACCATTTTTCCAAGTAGCCAACCAGCTCTCGCTGTCCACACTGGATAGGGTAAAGAACTGAACACGACCTTCCTCGATAAAGGAAGCACAGGCATCTATCATGCCAAAATCATAGTATTCGTTGTGACTGCCACCAGATGAAGCAAAAACAACAACTGGAATCCCAGCATGTCCATAACGATTGAGGTACATTTCACGGTTGAGGTGGCCACTCCAGTGGCTAAGGTTTTCAATATGCATTGGCTTTCTCCTTTCCTAACTTACCATTTCTCAGCAAAAAATCGAAGACAGTCTGGTAAATTTTCCGACCAAGGTATTTCACTATGGATAGCACCAGACTGAACTTTCAAAACAAGATTATCCAAGTGTATTCCACCTGCAATCAAATCATGATAATAGCGAAGCGATGAGTCGATATAGGCTTGCTTGATATTGCCAGCCATCAGAGTCTTGTCCGTATCATCCGCTTCTTCCGTTCCAACATAGATAAAAATGCGCTGTTCAGGCGACAATTTCTTGCGCTCGATATAGCGGTTAAAGGCTTCTTGGTGGAGCCAGTTAGCAGATGAGAAGACACCTAGACAACCAATTCGATCTTGGTACTCTAGTCCGATAAACTGGGTAATATTGCCTCCTAGTGACGAACCAATCATAGCCGTGTGCTGGCGATCAGCTTTGGTACGATAGGTTTCATCGATAAAAGGCTTAACCACCTCCATGACAAACTCGGCATACTCCACACCCTTACCGCCAAACTGCTGCCCTGGTATAGGAGATTCTTGAAACTTCCAAGCTGCATACTCATTCATCCGTCCCATTCCATCATTATCAATAGCAACAACAATCATGCGACTGATGTCTGGATTTCGTTTAATGGCTGGAATAATCTTCCAAGAATGTCCGATATAAGACTCCTTGCTGTAAAAGACATTTTGCCCGTCATGAAAATAAACAACAGGGTAAAAACGGTCTGTGTCCTTCTCGTAGTCCTTTGGCAGGAGCACACGCACACGACGCTCCTTTCCTGTATAAGGAACCTTGAGTTTGTGTTCTTTCATTTTTAAGTAAAAGTAGGAATGATTCATTGTCAGAAAACTCTCTATATTCAAAATTTTATCTTATTATACCATAAAAATAGAAAAAAAGTCAGTTTTGCTTCCATTTTTGGATTAAAAACTAACTTTTTCATTTATTTTTCTGAATTCTTCTGGATTTTCTGATTAGAGGAGATTGTCAATCAAGTTATCCACTTCATCTTTTTCAGCTTGAGGTGTAATCTCAGTAATCATGATCCCAGCTACTGCTCGCTCAACCAAACCTTCAACATCCATGCGTTCTTCATACTGCTCCGCATTCTTAATCTTAGGATTGGTCTTAGGACGATCAGGTGCAAAAATAGTACAGCAGTCCTCAAACGGCTGGATAGAAATTTCAAAGGTATCGATTTCCTGCGCGATGTCAATGATTTCCAACTTGTCCATAGTAACCACAGGGCGGATGATAGGAGTGTTGGTCACAGCGTTGATAGCCTGCATGCTCTCCAGGGTTTGGCTGGCTACTTGACCAAGACTTTCCCCATTGATGATAACTAAACCATTTCGTACCTCACGAATACGATCGGTAATCCGCATCATAAAACGGCGTGTCAAGGTCATGAGGTAGGCTTCTGGCGCTTTAGCCTTGATTTCCTCTTGAATCTCAGTGAAAGGCACTTCAATAAACTGGATATTTCCGCCAAACTTGGTTAATTTACGGGTCAAATCTTGGGCCTTTTTAAGAGCACCAGGACTAGTGTAAGGTGGGCTGGCAAAGTGAACGGCCTCAATATCTACTCCACGTTTAAGGGCTAGATAACCTGCTACAGGCGAGTCAATCCCTCCTGACAACATGAGCATCCCCTTACCAGAAGTCCCCACAGGCAAGCCACCTGCTCCACGAATAGTTTCATAAGAAAGATAAGCTGCTTCCTCACGAATCTCCACCTGAAGATTGATATCGGGATTTTTCATTTGAGCTTGGACATTTGGAATAGCTTTAAATACAGCTCCACCAAGTGTTTGGTTGAGTTCACGACTGTCGAGTTCAAAGTTGTGGTCGCTGCGCTTACTAGAAATCTTAAAGGTCATGCCTTCCTTGTAGATATCTTTCATAATCTCTTGGACAGAAGACTTCAGAACTTCTACAGATTTTTCAACCTTATATACTGGAGAAAAATTCTGAATCCCGAAGACTTGTTTGAGAGATTCTGCAACTGCTGTGTAGTCGGCTCCATTCAGGTAAGCGTGGGCACGGTCGCGATCAGCGGTTACCTTAACTTGGGGATAGATGGACAAGACGTCCGAAATATTATTACGAAGTTTATTGATGAACCGCATACGGTTTTTGCCCTTGGTTGACAACTCTCCGTAGCGAATCATAATTTCTGAATACTGCATGAATGCTCCTATCTTACTTTTCTAGTTTGATTGTAAATTAATTTTAGTTTGGTCAAAAACTGCTCAACCTGACTCATATCATTTTCAAGGTCTAGGCTTAGGCGTACAGCTGACTGGGCCTTATCTTTGTCCACTCCCATAGCAATCAAGGTCCCTGCAGGTTTTCCAGCCTTGGATGAACAAGCCGAGGTTGTGGAAATGAAAATATCATAGTCTTCAAAGGCGTGAACGATGACTTCACCACGAACACCCTTAATCCCAAAAGTCAGGATATGAGGGGCAAAGTCTTCCTCAGCTGAAAAGACAAAAATATCTGGATAGTCCAAGAGGGCTTGACGAATGACTGATTTCATCGGCCCTGTCTTATTAGTAAAGATATCTAACTTTTCCATAGATAAACGGAGAGATTTGGCTGTCGCTGCAATCCCTGCCACATTTTCAGTTGTCGAACGATAGTCTCGCTCCTGACCACCACCAGTCAACAGGGGCGTAATTTTCTTACCAGACTTGATATAGACAAAGCCAACACCTCTGACACCATGAAACTTATGACTCGAAAAGGTCGCAAAATCCACTCGATCTGTCAGATATTTTTCAGTCGGAATCTTAGCGAGTGCCTGAACTGCATCAACGTGGAAGGAAATAGTTGGCTTGTCTGCCAACAGTTCTGAGATAGCCTCAATAGGCTGAATAGACCCAATTTCATTGTTTACTGCCATAATGGAGACGAGGGTCGTATCAGGTCGTATCAAAGCTCCTAGAGTCTCAACATCCACAAACCCTTTCTCATCAACTGGAGCAAAATCCACCTCAAAACCTTGACTTTTCAGCCAGAGGGCTGATTCCTTAACTGCTGGATGTTCAATGGCTGATACGATGATGTGCTTGCCAAACTGGGCTTTTTCAAAGGCTACACCTTTGATGACCCAGTTATCTCCTTCTGTTCCACCAGAGGTAAAGAAGATTTCGTCACTTTTCTTACCAATCAAATCCGCAATTTGCTGACGGGAAGCATCTAAAATTCGTGTTGCCTGATCTCCCAAACGATGGAGACTAGATGGATTTCCTACAATTTTCGAAGCGACCTGAGTATAAGTTTCAAGTGCTTCAGGATAAGGCTTGGTCGTTGCCGAATTATCAAAGTAGATCATGTTTTCTCACGCTTTCTAAAATCACTCCTTCTATTGTATCATGAAACGAAGCTTGCGACAAGAAAGGGCAAGTCCTCTTTTTTTAAGATTTTTTTAAAGAAATGAGGTATAATAAATCATAATTAAAGGAGAGTATCATGTCTAACTATCATAGAACTTCAAAACCGAAAACAGAACACATCAAAAAGGGATTTACTGTCTTTCAAAAAACGATTGCTACCATCGGTAGTATCCTTGGACTAATTACTGCTACTATTACCATCATGAACGCTATGGATAATAACAAAAACAACAAAAAAGAACCAACGGCAACTCAAACAACTGTTGTCAAGGAAATTCAAAAGGAATCCCCTCAGGAAAATACTACACCTAACAAGGACAACACTTCTACTAAAGAAAATGCCCCGCAAGAAGAAACTTCTCAATCCAACACGAAAGAGGAGAAAAAAGAAGAGAAGAAAACCACAACTCAGGATTCTTCTACACCTTCCTCAACAAAAGAAACAACTGATAGTGGAAACTCGTCCAAAACGACTAGTTCCGAAAACAAAAGCAATCAATGACCACTAAAATAGCTTCCTTCCAGCTTTGGAAAGAAGCTATTTTTTATTGTTGCAATACTTTTCGTGGTTTGGTTCCTTCAGCTGGACCGATAACACCTGCCATTTCGAGTTCTTCCATCAGGCGGGTCGCACGGTTAAATCCAACCGACAAACGACGCTGAATCATCGAAGCACTGGCTTTCTGCGTCTCGATAACCAAAGCCTTAGCTTCTTCAAAAAGCGGATCGCCACCAGCTTCACCATCTGAAAATTCTCCTTCATTTTCAGAAACCTCACCTGGGTCAAAACTCTCATCGTAGTCCGCATCCGCCTGAGCCTTGATGAAGTTTACGATGCGTTCAACATCATCATCCGAGATAAAGGATCCTTGCAGACGGACTGGGTGATTTTCATCGATTGGTTTAAAGAGCATGTCTCCTCGACCAAGCAGTTTTTCAGCGCCATTCTCATCCAAGATAGTTCGTGAATCTGTGCCTGATGAAACTGCAAAAGCCACTCGAGAAGGGACATTAGCCTTGATGAGACCAGATATGACATCAACCGATGGACGTTGCGTTGCAAGAATCATGTGAATCCCTGCAGCACGTGCCTTCTGTCCGAGACGGATGATGGCATCTTCCACTTCCTTGCTGGCCACCATCATAAGGTCAGCCAACTCATCCACAATGACAACAATCAAAGGCAGGGGTACTTGTTTGTACTCAGACTGAACATTGAATTCTTCGACCTTGGCATTATAACCAGCGATATTACGCACACCAACCTTAGCGAAGAGTTCATAACGGTTTTCCATCTCATCCACTACCTTTTGCAAAGCCTTGCTGGCCTTGCGTGGATTGGTCACAACAGGGATCAAGAGGTGAGGAATGTCGTTGTAAACAGATAACTCTACCATCTTTGGATCCACCATCATAAACTTGACCTGGTCGGGTCTTGCTTTCATCAGAATGCTAGCGATAATGCCGTTAACTGCGACTGATTTCCCTGATCCCGTCGAACCTGCAACCAGTAGGTGGGGCATCTTGGAAAGATCAAAGGTGCGAGCAGTTCCATTGACAGCCTTACCTAGAGGAATTTCGAGGAGATTTTCTGGTTTAGTCTGAGACTGTTCCCAAAGTTCTCGGAAGGAAACGGTCGCAATTTCAGAGTTAGGAACCTCAATTCCGACTAGGGATTTACCAGGTATTGGAGCCTCGATTCGAACATCCTTGGCTGCCAGAGCTAGTGCTAAGTCGTCTGCCAAGTTAGAAATACGATTAACCCGTACACCTACTGCTGGTTTGACTTCATACTTGGTAACTGATGGGCCGATTTCAGCCCGTTCCACCGTCACCTTGATACCAAAGCTGGCAAAGGTTTCTTCTAAGATTTTGATATTTTCTCGAACAATCTTCTTTTCCTTGGACTGATCTTTGGGTTTATCTGGCGCAAAGAGTTGCAAGCTTGGCAGTTTGTATTCGAGGGCTTCCTTGGCAGAAAAATCAACCTGCACCTCTTCATCCTCAAAATCTTCTTTCTCGTCTGGAACTTCAAAATCAGCCTGAGGAAGGATAATCTCGGGTTCACTCCATTCTTTTTCAGGAATTGGGGGAAAATCGTAGTCTGGTACCTCTGATAAGATTTCTCCCGTTTCAGGATCTACAGGAGGAAGCGGTAATGCATCCTGTTCTTCTTGTTCTCTCTGAATTCTGGCTGCTTCTTCAGCTTCTTGACGAGCCTTCTCTTCTTCTCTCTTGATGAAGCGTTCCTGTTTTCTCTGTTCCTGTTTTTCCATGAAGGATCTGAACTGAGCTCCAATAAAGGCTGCGACATCATAAATAGACCAAGGACTAACCAAGAGTGCCCCAACTAGAATCAAGAGAACTCCAATAAAGTACGATCCGATATTGGAGAAAAGAAAGGATATGGGGATATAGAGTCCAACACCAAGCAAGCCTCCACCGGCGAAGCTAGTCACCCGCATACCAGTCAGATCCGTCATAACTTGAGCCAAGGTCCCTTTTAGAACTGACTGCTCCAAACCAAACTTCCAGACAAGATAGGCCTCAAAAATCAAGAGCAAGCCAGCGAAGATACAGAGAAATCCTGACAGAAGCCCCTCTTGCTTGCGTATCCATTTAAAAAGAAAAAGATAGATGAGGAGGCCACCTATAGCCACATAAGCTAAACTTCCGACTAACAGTCGAATGAGATTGTAAAGAGTGATACCCGCAGCACCAAGCTTGAGGGCTGCAATAATCAACAATAAGGCAATTCCTAAGGAAATCAACATCCTCTGGATAGCCTGTTTTCTTTCGAGTTCTGCTTTAGACGGTCTCCGTCTTGTTTTACTTGTATTTTTGTTTGCCATGTTTCTATTATACCATATTTCAGAAACATCTAGAGAAATCAAAAAAATGACTGCATCTACTAGACACAATCATCTTTCGTTGATATTTCTGAATTTTCTATTCTATATGATTTTTCAACAACCTTGTCTCACTACTTCTTCAAAAATCTAATTGCTGATTTTCTTGCCTTCTCAATCTTTTCGATTTCCAACTTCTCTACAGCAGATGTAGGAATCCATTTTTTCCCAAATAAAACTTGAGCTGCTTCTATCATCAGAGCACAAGCCCGAAAGTCCTTTTCTTCTGGAATCGCCTCTCGAAACAAATCCTTCGTTTTCTCCATCAAGACTTCTTTTTCAACTTGATGAAAAGATAATTGCATCAAACTACTGGCAGACCAGGCACGACAAAGTGCATCTTGGTCAGCCAAGAGATGTTGCCCTAAGATTTCTATCTCACTTATTGAACCAATCCAACCTAGGGCAATGATTAGCTTTCTACGATTCGAAGCTTCTGAACTAGGTAAAAGAGAGATTAGAACGGGAAGTACTTGCTTGCAAGAAGATGCATAAAAATCTCTATGTCTTACTTTGGAAAGGATTTTCGCTAGGAAATAAACAATTAAAATGCGTTGACTCTCATCTTCCTCTTGATTGAGAGTCCCCAAAAGATAGTCTATTCCCTCCTGCCCATGCTGGTCAAAACTTCCTTCAAAATTTAGGTCAGTTCCTTCCTCCCAATCGTTGCAAATGAGTTCAAAATGAAAGGCAATTTCTGGGCTCCTACCTAAATCAGCTATAAAATGAATTCGTTTAGAATCAGGAAAATCTTCCTCCACCAAGCTGGCATAGGTTCCTTGTAACGCTTCTTTTGTAAGACTTTTGCGACCGAACTGTTCCTTTTCTAGTTTGTCGATTCCTTCTTTTCTAGAATCACTCATGACACTTATCTCCTCTAAGATATTTATAGAACTTCAGCATTCTATCATTTAAATTCTCTAAGATTTACCTCTATTATATCACTTTAAAGACCGTTCTCCCTAACTCCATCATCAAAAAATGACTGCCCACTTTCGTGTTCAGTCATTTGAGTATTTGTGATTATTTTTCTAATGGTTTACGAAGGTAACCATAAACCACACCACTTACAATTGCTCCAATCAAGACAAAGGCAAGGTAAAGGAGAGCATTTGAAGTAAGAGCGATAACGAAGATTCCTCCGTGTGGCGCCATGAGTTTGATTCCTGCAAGACCAACGAGACCACCTGCTACTGCTGATCCAAGAACGAAGCTTGGGATAGCACGAGCTGGGTCAGCTGCACCAAACGGAATCGCACCTTCAGTGATGAAGGACAAGCCCATAACGATATTTGTCAAACCAGAGTTACGTTCTTCTTTGGTGAATTTATTCTTGAAGAGGAGAGTTGCGACAAAGATTGCAAGAGGTGGAACCATTCCTCCAGCCATAACTGCTGCCATAGCTACTGAACCACCTGTTGACACTGTTGCCGCAAGAGTACCAGTACCAAAGACATAAGCCGCTTTATTAACTGGTCCACCCATATCGACAGCCATCATTCCTCCAAGAACGATACCAAGTAGGACAGCTGAACCACCTTCAAGCCCAGCAAGGAAGTTGTTCATACCAGTATTGATTGCTGCCATTGGGATATTAACAGCTAGCATGACAAATCCTGTCAAGATTGTTCCAAAAAGTGGCAAGAGAAGGATTGATTTAGCACCTTCAAGTGAACGAGGAACCTTAACGTATTTCTTGATAGCAAGAACCAAGGCACCTGCTATAAATCCACCAACAAGAGCACCTAGGAAACCAGATGAGACACCTGCAAGAGTTGAAGTTGCTTCACCACCTGCTGCATAAGGGATTTTACCAAAGGCAAAACCTTCTTTGGCAATGGCACCGGCCACAAAACCAGCAACCAAACCTGGTTTTTCAGCGATAGAGTAGGCAACATATCCTGCAAAGACTGGGAGCATCAAGCCAAAGGCAGCGCCACCAATTTTCATGAACATGGAAGCTAGTTCATGGTAGGATCCGAGATTACCAAGACTATCTTGTGGCACGCCCAAAGCTCCGTCAATCAAGAAAGCAAGGGCAATCATGATACCACCACCGATAACGAATGGCAACATTTGGGATACACCACTCATCAAGTGTTTGTAGAAAGCACCACCGAGACTTTGTTTTTCGTTAGATGCTGTTGCAGCTTTTGCTCCATTAGCAGCACGATAAACTTCAGCATCTCCTGAAAGTGCCAAATTAATCAATTCTTCTGTCTTACGGATACCGTCAGCAACTGGACGATTCACCAATGGTTTACCATCAAAACGATCCATTTCAACGGCCTTGTCTGCTGCGATGATAACTGCTTTAGCCTTGCGAATGTCTTCTGCAGTTAGTTGATTACCAACACCGCTAGCACCATTGGTTTCAACCTTGATCCCAACACCCATTTCAGCAGCCACTTTTTGAAGGGCTTCTTGAGCCATGTAAGTGTGGGCGATTCCTGTTGTACAAGCCGTAACAGCAACGATAAAGTCGCCAGAATCACTGGCAGGTGCTTGAACAGGCTCCTCAGTTTTTTCAGAAGCTTGGTTAAATAGTTCGATAACTTGATCTGCAGATGTTACTTGGCGAAGTTTGTCAGCGAAACCATCTTTCATCAAGTATTGAGACAATTCTGCCAAGGCTGCCAAATGAGTATCATTTGCACCTTCTGGAGCAGCAATCATAAAGAAGAGGTCTGTTGGCTGCCCATCCAAACTCTCATAATCAACACCCTTGTTTGACTTAGCAAAGAGAACGGTCGCTTCTTTTACAGCAGAATTTTTGCTGTGAGGCATAGCGATTCCATCACCCAATCCAGTGGAAGTTAGAGCTTCACGCGCTAAAATTCCTTCTTTAAAGGTTTCAAAATCTGTCACATAACCGTGATTTACCAAGCTATGAATCATTTCTTCGATAGCCGCTGTTTTTTCAGTTGCCTGCAAATCCAGCAACATGACATCTTTTCTCAATAGGTCTTGAATTTTCATCGTTTTTCTACCTCAACTTTTTCATATGTTTCTTTAATAAAGTCCGCTGTTGCCAAGTCATCCGAGAAGGTAGTTGCTGTGCCACAAGCCACTCCCCATTTGAAGGCTTCTATTGCATTCTTGGATTTGACAAATTCACCTGTAAATCCAGCCACCATAGAGTCACCAGCTCCAACTGAATTTTTGACTGTTCCTTTGATGGGTTTAGCGAAGTAAGCTCCCTCAGATGTTACAAGAAGGGCACCGTCCCCAGCCATAGAGATAATGACGTTTTGAGCACCTTTAGCCAGTAACTCACGAGCGTATTTCTCAATTTCATCTAAACTGTTTAATTTAACACCAAAGATAGCTCCTAGTTCGTGATTATTTGGTTTGACCAAAAGTGGCTGGTAGTCCAAACTATCAATCAAGGTCTGTCCTTCAAAGTCACAAACTACTTGCGCACCTGTCTGACGGGTCAAGGCAATCAGATCCTTGTAGATGACATTGCCTAGATTTTTAACACTCGAACCAGCAAACACAACCGTATCATCTGCAGTCAGACTAGATAAAATAGCTTTCAATTCTTCTAGCTGAGCTGGTTCCACATTTGGACCCGTTCCGTTGATTTCTGTTTCTTGGTCTGCTTTAATCTTGACATTGATGCGAGTGTCTTCTGCTACTTGGACAAAACGAGTCTCAATTTCTTCTTTTGCCAGGGTATCTGTGATAAATTTACCAGTAAAGCCTCCGATAAATCCAGTCGCAGTATTGGGAATATCCAAACGTTTCAAGACACGACTGACATTGATTCCTTTCCCACCAGCAAACTTATCATCACTGTCCATACGATTGACACTACCGACTTGAACTTGGTCCAAGCGAACGATATAGTCAATGGATGGATTGAGTGTGACTGTATAAATCATACTTCTATTACCTCCGTTTTCTCCTTAATAGCCTGCAAGAGCTCATGCCCTTGACTTGTGATAACGATAGCGCGTTTAAGTGGTGCTACCTTGGCAAAGCAAGTTTGTCCAATTTTTGACGAATCCACCAAGACATAGGTCTGTTTGGCATTTTCTATAATAGCCCGCTTAACAGCTCCCTCCTCCATATCAGGAGTTGTATAATAACCATCGTCAACACCATTCATCCCGATAAAGGCACGGTCAAAGTGTAATTGGTTAATCTGGTTAAGAGCAACGCCCCCGATGCTAGCATCTGTCGTCATCTTGACGCTACCTCCAACCATGACAGTTGGAATCTGCTTTTCAACCAGCTGAACTGCATGGTGGATGGAGTTGGTCACAACTGTAATATTCTTATTAACCAATTCCTTGATTAAAAAAGCAGTTGTTGTTCCAGCATCAATAAAGATAACATCTTGTTCCTTGATAAGAGAGACTGCTTTCTGAGCCAGTAGCTTCTTCTCTTGAAGGTTTTTGACAGATTTTTCTTGGATGGTTTCTTCTTCCTGCAAGGAGTGGGGCAATTCTGCTCCACCATGCACACGGCGAAGTTTGTTCTCCGCCTCCAACTCATCCAAATCTCTTCGAACCGTTGATTCTGATGTTTCTAATAGACTAACCAATTTTTCTAGGGAAACTACATGATGTTGATTTAACTCCTCTAAAATCAGTTGCTTCCGCTCAGTTTTTAACACCAAACCACCTCCTGTTATCGTTTACACTATTCATTCTAGCACATTCTCTATCAAAGTCAAGCATTTTTTATCATTTTCTTTCAAATTCTATCATTTTTCTTATTTCCAAAATTTTTATTGCAAGATAAGTGGCTTTATGGTAGACTATTTGAGTAAGTATTGGAAGATTACTCAAGAGGCTTAAGAGGCCGTGTTGGAAACGCGGTAGGCGTGTAACAGCGTGCGTGGGTTCGAATCCCATGTCTTCCGTAGAAAAGCAAAATTATTTTTTTAGATACAACAATGTTGTATCTTTTTTTGTATCCCTTTTTAAAAAAAGAATACCAAGGAATACCACAGGCAAAAACAAAAAACGTTGATTTAACAACGTTTTTCCAAGGTTGGTGAAAGAATAATGGAGCCGGTGGGAGTCGAACCCACGTCCAAACACCTGCCAACATATTTGTCTACAACCATAGGTTATGTATTGTTTTAACAGTTCCTCGACACATAACTCAAGCCTAGGAGCTGCGAGTCTATTAATCTCTTATCAAACCACTAGACAAGGCTTGATCGTATCTCGCTAATCATAAGACCTATCATTGAACACGAGCAATCCAAATCAGGTCACGCCTGCTGGTTTTTAGGCAGCTAAAGCGTAAGAAGTGTTATTTTTTGCAGTTATATTTAACTGAGCGTTTACGTCGCCACACGGGTTGCAAAATATGCCTCATAATGCCTGTCGAATCCGTAACGACCCCAAAAGACAATAGAACCATTATAACCTATCTTCATAAAAAATGCAAAATCAAGCCACCTCTTTAGAAAAGATACTCTTTTAAGGCTTCCGATAAGGCTTGATAACCGGCTACACTTAGATGGAGGCCATCTGTTGTATAGTCTTTTTTGAGTTGCCCTTCTGAATCTGTCAAACTATCATAAATCGGCACAAAATCTACCTGCATATAGGCGGATACTAGAGCCTCATAGGCTTGATTCCATTCTCTAATCTTTTCATTGGTTCGGATATAAACAGTCTGCTTGTATTTCTCTCCCTCATTGACTGGCAAAATGGATAGGAGCTTTATTTGTGACAACGGATAATCTCGGGCAATTGATTGGATCACTCGCTCAAGATTATCCAAGGCTTCATTTATAGGAATATCTTTTCCGATATCATTTGTCCCAATTAGGAGAACAATTTGATCCACAGCATCACCATAAAGATGGGCATCTAGATTCTCTAATAACAGTTTCGTCTGGTAGCCTCGGATGCCACGATTGACAATCGTCTTTGCAGTCCCAAACAACTCTTGCAATGGGTAGTATTCTACAATCGAATCGCCGATAAAAATTACATCTGGCTCTAGAACAGAAATTTGATTCAATCCACGATACTTGGCTTGAATTTTTTCCTGCTCTTTTAGGAGCCAATTCTCTAATAACTGTACTGCCACCTTATCCCTCTTTCTCTAACCAATTCTCTAGGACTTGATAAACGCCCGCCTGGCTGTTAGCTGGTGCCAGGGCAGTCGCAACTGCCTTGACATTATCATCTGCATTTTCCATAGCATAGGCAATTCCAGCCAGCTCTAACATTTCAATATCGTTTTCGCTATCACCAAAAGCCATGATCTGTTCCGATGTCAAATCCCAGCGCTTGAGTAATTCTTCCAATCCCCAAGCCTTGTGAACACCAGCCTGTAGGATATCAATACAACCATAACCACTGGAAACAGCTCTTACATGCCCATCAAAGAGGTCATTGATTTCCCGCAAAACAGAACTCGATCGTTCTTCACCGACGACCATGCTCATTTTAAGCACCCCACCAAAGAGGTCAGCTTGTAACTCTTCCACAAAATTCATTCGTTGATAGAGTCTTTCAATCATCTCTGGAGTCATAAATTTATCAAGGTCTGTAAAAACAGTGCCTTTCTTGACAAAACCACCATTCATACCAGTTACGACGAATTGATCTCGGCACTCTCTCCCTTTAAAATGAACTAAAGCCTTGTCAACCATAGCATCATCCCAGGTCTGAGCTTGAATCAGTTTATTGTTTTCAAAAATACGCGCCCCATTGGCAACTACTAGGATCACTCGTTCAGCCAAGTGTCCCAATAGTTCTCTCATACGATGAACTTCATTCCCCGTCGCAATGACAAAACGGATATTCTTTTGATCTAGCTGATCTAAAATCTTTTCCAAGCGGGGCAGATCTAGCTGCCCCCTCGAGTCTAGCAAGGTTCCATCCATGTCTGTTGCAATTAATTTAATCGTCATCATATCTCCTTTAGGGTGAGCACCTACCACTTCAACCCTACATGTTCATTCATTTCTTTATAGGCCGTGTCAATTCGTTCCTTGGTCGCCTCGTCCAACTGATCACGGTGGCTGCCCCCCTCAATGAAGTCCTCTAGGATATAGGTCTGATAGAGGAAGAGCGGATAGCCTTCTGGAGAGTAAGTTCCTTTGGGTGTCCGATTGACCCATGTCGGATGCGCTTTAGCAGTTTCAATCCTTGTCTTGCCATCTTTTTTCTTAATGGTCACATCCATGAGAACACCGCGCTCCGTCCACTTGGCATTTTCCTCGTCTTGCATGGTTTCAATGCGTTGATTTGAGAGGAAATTTCCCATGGAATAGATGATCAATTTTTTGTCACCATCTTTTTCAACTGTCTCAGCAGGTTCAACGACGTGTGGGTGCCCTCCAAAGATAATATCGGCTCCCCAGTCAATCATCTTGTGGTACAGTGTTTTCTGTTCTTCCGTCGGTTCTAGCTGGTACTCAATTCCCATCTGAGGCATGATGACAGTAATATCCGCTTCCTTCTCTGCACGCTCGATTTCCGCCTTCATCTTATCTTCATTCAGATCAGAAAGATAGCGATTATAGTCCTCTTGAGAGATATACTGCTCAATACCATTAAAACCGTAGGAATAGGCCAGGAGAGCTACCTTGATACCATTGACTTCCTTGATAACTAGTGGAGCTTGGTCACGGGATTCATGTGTATAGACTCCTATGGGTGTCATTCCTGCCTTTTCAATAGCTTCTGCTGTCGAAACCACTCCCTCTATCTGAGAATCCAAGATGTGATTGTGAGCCAAGTCTAGAACTTGATAGCCTGCATCTTTGATCGCATCCATGACTTCTCCAGGTGCATTAAAGAGAGGATAACCTGCCAAATAGTGATCCTTGTTCACCGTTCCTTCAAAGTCACCAAGCACTAAATCCGCTTGCTTGAGCCATGGTTTTACATATTCAAAATTTTCGTGGAAATCGTAGCTACCGTCTTCTTTCAGAGCTGTTCGATAGATAGGAATATGGTAGAGAAGGTCACCATTTGCCATGATACGGGCTGTCGTTTCATCAGACTGATCTTCCTTGGATTGACCAGACGTCCGAGCAGAATCAAGAGTTTGACCACTCGGACTTGTTCCCTTGTTACCTTGTACTGCTTGGGCCAACAAGTTCAATCCCATAGACAAGGTAACTGCAAGTAGCAACACCGTAATAAACTGAGCATTTGTCCAAGATTTATAATTCCTAAAGAAACCAATACTACTCTTCAACAATCCAAAAATAGGACCATGAGACCGTCTATCTTGTCGCTTTTCCATCTTTATTCCCCCCTTGCTTTTACTGCAAGCCTTTTCTTTTATTATATCACAGATAAAAGGGGAATACCGTTTATTATATTATTTTTTAGGAACTTCTGTGACTTTCTTTCTCGTCTATTTTGTGTTATCATGTAGAGGTAATGAAAGGAGAGAAAATGTCTGCTATAGAACGTATTACAAAAGCTGCTCACTTAATTGATATGAACGATATTATCCGCGAGGGGAATCCGACTCTTCGCGCAGTTGCTGAGGAGATCACTTTCCCACTGTCTGACCAGGAAATCATCCTTGGAGAAAAGATGATGCAATTCCTCAAAAATTCTCAGGATCCTGTTATGGCTGAAAAGATGGGACTCCGCGGTGGGGTTGGATTAGCCGCTCCTCAGTTAGATATCTCAAAACGCATTATCGCTGTTTTAGTGCCAAATATTGTGGAAGAAGGTGAAATTCCACAGGAAACCTACGACCTGCAAGCTGTTATGTACAATCCAAAAATCGTCTCTCACTCTGTTCAGGACGCCGCCCTCGGTGAAGGAGAAGGGTGCCTATCTGTCGACCGTGTAGTTCCAGGCTACGTAGTCCGCCATGCTCGCGTTACAGTTGACTACTTTGACAAGGACGGCGAAAAACACCGCATCAAGCTTAAAGGATACAACTCCATCGTTGTCCAACATGAAATTGACCACATCAACGGAATCATGTTCTACGATCGTATCAATGAGAAAGACCCATTTGCTATCAAAGATGGTTTACTGATTCTGGAATAAAGAAAATCCCGTTGCAAGACGGGGTTTTGTGTTATAATAGAGGCATGAAAACAAATGATATGGTCTATGGCGTCCACGCCGTTACAGAAGCCCTCCTTGCAGACACAGGAAATAAACTCTACCTCCAAGATGATCTCCGAGGTAAAAATGTTGAGAAAGTCAAAGAACTAGCTACTGAGAAAAGGGTCTCCATCTCTTGGACTCCCAAAAAATCCCTGTCTGAGATGACCGAAGGCGCTGTCCACCAAGGTTTTGTTCTACGAGTGTCCGAATTTGCCTATAGCGATCTGGATCACATCCTTGCAAAAACACGCCAAGAAGAAAATCCTTTGCTATTGATTCTGGACGGGTTAACTGATCCCCATAATCTAGGTTCTATCTTGCGAACAGCCGATGCGACCAATGTTTCAGGTGTCATCATTCCCAAGCACCGTGCTGTCGGAGTGACTCCTGTCGTTGCCAAAACGGCCACAGGTGCCATTGAATATGTACCGATTGCCCGAGTGACCAACCTCAGTCAAACCCTCGATAAACTCAAGGATGAAGGCTTCTGGACCTTTGGAACGGATATGAACGGTACTCCTTGCCACAAGTGGAATACAAAAGGGAAAATCGCTCTTATCATCGGAAATGAAGGAAAAGGTATCTCTAGCAACATCAAAAAACAGGTCGATGAAATGATTACCATTCCTATGAATGGACATGTTCAAAGCCTCAATGCCAGTGTTGCAGCAGCTATTCTCATGTACGAAGTTTTCCGAAATCGACTATAAAAAAGTTTCCAATCACTTGATTGGAAACTTTTTTATGATTATACTCAATGAAAATCAAAGAGCAAACTAGGAAACTAGCTGTAGACAGCTCAAAGCACTGCTTTGAGGTTGTAGATAAGACGACGAAGTCAGCTCAAAACACTGTTTTGAGGTTGTGGATAGAACTGACGAAGTCAGTACCCATACCTACGGCAAGGCGAAGCTGACGTGGTTTGAAGAGATTTTCGAAGTGTATTAACTATGTTCTGTAATAAATTTGTAAGCTTCTTGACCTGCGATAGCCCCATCCCCAACTGCTGTTGTGACTTGGCGAAGGTCTTTCTGGCGAACATCCCCAACCGCAAAGATACCGTCAACAGCAGTCTTCATGTGATTGTCTGTCACAATCCAGCCTGACTGGTCTTGGATATTCAATTCTTTAACAAAATCGCTAACAGGGTCCAAACCAACATAGATAAAGACACCACCAAAGGCTTGCTCTGTCACTTGACCCGTCTTTACATTTTCAAATACGACAGATTCTACTCGGTTTTCACCTTTAATTTCCTTGACGACAGAGTCCCAGATAAAGTTGACTTTCTCATTTGCAAAAGCACGGTCTTGCAAGACCTTTTGAGCACGAAGTTCATCTCGACGGTGAACGATAGTAACAGTCTTGGCAAAGCGAGTCAAGAAAAGAGCTTCTTCTACCGCTGAATCTCCACCACCAACTACGAGCAAATCTTGATCACGGAAGAAAGCTCCATCACAGACTGCACAGTAAGAAACGCCTCGGCTATTTAGTTCTTCTTCTCCGGGAACTCCCAAGAGACGATGTTTTGACCCAGTTGCCACGATGACAGTACGAGTTTCATAAACTTGGTCATCAGTGATTACCTTCTTATAGTCCCCCTGGTCTTCAATATTTTCAACATAGCCATAAAGATGCTCCACTCCAAGGTTTTCAAGTGGTTCAAACATTTTTTCAGCCAATTCAGGTCCACTGATGTTGGCATAACCTGGATAGTTTTCAATATCAGATGTGTTATTCATTTGCCCGCCTGGCAGACCACCTTCAATCAAAGCCACTTTCAGATTGCTACGAGCAGCATATAAGGCAGCGGTCATTCCCGCAGGTCCAGCACCGATAATAATCGTATCGTACATTTCGATTCCTTCTTTCTTGTTGTAACTATCTTTATTCTAACTCGTTCTTGCTAATCACGCAAGGATTATGCCTTGAAAACCAAGAGCAAACTCATGACGGCAAAGGATAACACCGGAACGACCAAAACTCCAATCATAATCATATCATAGAGATGAGCTTGGCGAGCTTTGGCTGCCTTGTCCACACCAGACATGGCTCTCAATCCAATCCAAATCCCCAGAAAAATCACGACAAGGATGGTCGTTAAGATCAAACTCTCGAAATATAAAGAAAACAGTTGCAGCAGCATGATCTCTCTCGTTTCTATCTTTTTTAAAGAGTAAACTCAGCTAGTCCAACTAACTGAGTTTTCCTTTTTCTATTATATCAAATATAAGTCCGTTTGTAACTAGCGAAAAATTCTTTTGTTCGTTCTTCTTTCGGATGATTGATGATTTCATCCGGTGTGCCAGACTCGATGATTTTCCCTTTATCTAGGAATAAAACCTTATCTGCCACTTGGGTTACAAAAGACATATCGTGACTGACCAAAATCATGGTCTGACCTGACTTGGCAGCGTCTGCAATAGACTTTTCTACTTCACCGACCAACTCTGGGTCAAGGGCTGAAGTGGGCTCATCCAAGAGCAAGACATCTGGTTTCATAGCAAGCGCACGCGCAAGGGCAACCCGTTGCTTTTGTCCACCTGACAAATGGCGAGGGTAATGCTGTTCACGGTCAGAAAGACCAACCTTGGCCAACTCTTCCTTAGCGATTTTTGTTGCTTCATCGTCCGATAATTTTTTAACGATAACCAAACCTTCCTTGACATTGTCAAGAGCAGTTCGGCGTTCAAACAAATTAAACTGTTGGAAAACCATAGATAACTTGCGGCGAAGGGTTAGGATCTCTTCTTGAGTGATTTTAGAAAAATCAACTTTAAAATTGTCAATCTGAATCGTTCCACTATCTGGAGTTTCAAGGTAGTTCAAACTACGAAGAAAGGTTGATTTCCCTGCTCCAGATGAACCAATCAAAGCCACTACTTCTCCCTTTTGGATATCCAAGTCCAGATGATCCAAGACAGTCTGCCCTGAAAAGGATTTACTTAAATTCGAAATCTTAATCATTAACGAAGGTCCCCTTTCACATCTGTTTGCACTGTATCAGGTGCAGAAATAGCCATTTTTCTCTCAATGAAACGACCGAGGCTCTCAATTCCGATATTGACTACCCAATAAACAAGGGCAACAGAGATGAAGCGCTCAAAGTAACGATAATCTGCTCCACCCAAAATCTGAGCCTGAGCAAAAACTTCGACAACACCCGCACTAAAGGCTAGTGAAGTTCCCTTGGTCAAACCGATAAGGGAGTTAATCAAGGTCGGTGTCGCTACCACCGCAGCATTGGGAATAATCACACGGCGATAAACTTGCGCTCGTGTCATACCCAAACTGCGTGCTGCCTCAATTTCACCTGGATTAACAGAAAGGATGGCTGCACGAATCGTTTCACTTGCATAAGCCGCCTCATTAAAAGCAAAGGCCACAATCGCAAAAAGTGCCGCTGGAATCGCATTGATATTGAAACCAGTTCCCCATTGTTGGTTGATAGCTTTCAGTGCCAAAGGAATTCCGTAGTAGGTCAACATAAGTTGAACTAGGATTGGGGTACCTTTTAAGAAGCTGACGAAAAAGGCCTGCAAGGGATATAGAATCTTAACACGATTGATCTTTACAATGGCAAAAATCAGGGCAAGTAGCAAACCAAAGAGTGCACCTCCAAGCGTCAACATCAAGGTTGTAGGCAGTTGTTGGACAATCCTTGGAATTCCATCAAAGACCGAACGCAAACTAAAGAGCTTGCCATCCGGAATGAGTTGCATCAAACTTTGGTACCAATCTGATGCTAAAAATGTTGTAACAGTCATAAAAACATCCTCTCCTGATAATGATTCATTCTATCATACTTCTGCTCGCAAGCAAATTATTTGCTACGGGCTACTCAGACCTTGTCTACCTTCTAGTTTATCACACTTTAAAACAGGGAGGCTATATATTTTACCTATCAAGGAGATAAATAAAAACTATCTCAAACCTAAGTCCTCATAGTTTTTTCTATAGCCGATTTGTTTAACAGCACCATTCTCCACCAAAATTGGACGTTTCAATAACATGCCATCACTGGCTAGAAGCTTGGCTGCTTCTTGTTTTGACAAATTTCCCACCTTATCTTTTAGGCCTAGTTCGCGGTATTTGATCCCGCTGGTATTGAAAAATTGTTTCACTTCAAAACCGGAAGTTTCCAACCAGTTCAAAATCACGTCTTCACTTGGTGTTTCTTCTACGATGTGGACATCTTGGTACTCCAGTCCAAGCTTATCCAATTCATTTTTTGCTTTTTTACAAGTTGAACATTTTGGGTATTCGATAAATTCTAACATCTGCTTTTCTTTCTATTTTTTATTTTCTTGAAATGCTGTACCTTCATGTTGCAAGAGCCAGGCTTTCTTTTCGACTCCCGATGCATAGCCTGTCAGACGATTTCCTGACCCTAGCACTCGGTGACAGGGGACGAGGATGGACCAGGGATTACGCCCCACTGCTCCGCCAATCGCTTGAGCAGAAGCCACTTGCAGATCTTGAGCTATTTGTCCGTAAGTTACTGTTTGACCATAAGGAATGGCCTGTAAGTAAGTCCAGACTCGCTTTTCAAAATCTGTTCCAATAGGAGCCAAAGGTAAGTCAGATAGATCCTGAACACTGCCTTCGAAATAGGTATCTAAATAGAAAATAACTTGCTCTAATACAGGGTGGCTAACAACTTCTTCTATCGTTTCATCCCCTAATCCCCTCTCAAAATGCCTCTGGTCCTGCACCCAAATTCCATACAGATATTGCTCGTCAGCAACTAAGGATAAGGTTCCAATTGGCGACGGGTAGAGCATTTTTGCGTACTTATTCTGCTTCATTTTTTTAATTTCTGATAGGCCAAACGTTCCCCATCAACTGGAACCTTACCGACCCGTTGGAAGCCTAGCTTTTCAAAAATATGCTGCATGGTCTTGTTTTCTGCATGCGTATCTGAACGAAAATCTAGGTAATCAAAACCTTCAATCAAGCCTTCTAGGAAAGTCTGAGCAACTCCTTGTCCTTGGACATCTGTTGCCACAGCGATACGGTGAAAGACCAGATATTCTGATTCTCCCCCCTGCCAACTTCCTTCATAAATGGCTTCATAGGCTTCCTCTGGGCTCTTGGCCACAGCAGCATAGGCTAACAGTTCTCCCTCTTCCAAGGCCACATAGGCTTGACCAGAGATGATATCATCAATAATGATGTCGGCATTTGGATAGCCATTTTGCCACTGGTCGCTACCAGACTTGGCTAAACACTTTTTTGCATCCTCCATCACCTGCATAATCGCATCTACTTCGTTTGGAAAAGCTAAACGAATCTCCATCTTTTCCCCTCATTTCTAACTATTTTCTCTCATCATAGCATAATTTAAGGCTTTCTACAAGCAGTTGAAACTTGACTTTTGTTTTTTATTATTTTATAATCTAGTTATCAAAACTAGATAAAAAGGAGTTGGAAATGAATTCTAACTTTTCCTACCCAAAATGGGAAGACATTCCAAATATTGACCTCTATCTGGATCAGGTTTTGCTTTATGTCAATCAAGTCTGTGCCCCTATCTCTCCAGATAAAGACAAGGGACTAACAGCATCCATGGTCAATAACTATGTCAAACATGGTTACCTGACAAAGCCAGACAAGAAAAAATACCAACGCAAACAGATTGCACGTTTGATTGCTATTACTACTCTCAAGTCTGTCTTTTCGATCCAAGAAATCGCTCAAACACTGAATACTCTGCAAACTCAAGCAAGCTCAGACCAGCTCTACGACGCTTTTGTGGACTACATGAACCATGGGATTGATCCAGAAAATCCTATTATCCAAACCAGCTGTCAAACGGTTAAACTCTATCATCAAACTCTAGACTTAATCCTTATCAAAGAAGAGGAGGAAATCCAATGAATATCAGTCTAAAGCTCAGTAAAAAACTCAGTTTTGGAGAGGAAATTGCTAATAGCGTGACCCATGCTGTGGGTGCTGTTATCATGCTCATCCTACTCCCTATTTCATCCACCTATAGTTATGAAGCACATGGATTTTTATCGTCTTTTGGCGTTTCTATCTTTGTTATCAGTCTATTTCTCATGTTCCTCTCGTCAACCATTTACCATTCTATGGCCTATGGTTCAACCCACAAATACGTCTTGCGGATCATCGACCATTCTATGATTTATGTGGCTATCGCAGGCTCTTATACGCCAGTCGTATTGACCTTGATGAATAACTGGTTTGGCTATCTGATCATTGCCATTCAGTGGGGAACAACTATCTTTGGCATCCTCTATAAAATCTTTGCTAAAAAGGTCAATGAGAAATTCAGCCTTGCCCTTTACCTGATTATGGGCTGGTTGGTTCTGGCTATCATTCCTGCCATCATTAGTCAAACAACGCCAATTTTCTGGAGTCTCATGGTAACTGGCGGACTCTGTTATACAGTTGGAGCTGGATTCTATGCCAAGAAGAAACCTTATTTCCACATGATCTGGCATCTCTTTATCCTAGCGGCATCTGCTCTCCAATATATTGCTATTGTTTATTTCATGTAAAAAAGTTGAGAATCTTTTCTCAACTTTTTTCTTTACACATATTGATAAAATACTGGTGCAAGCGAACATCATCTGTTAACTCAGGATGAAAAGAGGCCACCAGCATATTTTTTTCTTGAGCTGCAACGATTTGATCATCAACTGTTGCTAGGATTTCCACATCCTCTCCAAGACTACTGATAATCGGACCGCGAATAAAGGTCATGAGAATCTGACCGACTCCTTTACATTCTGCCTCTGTATAAAAACTTCCTAGTTGACGCCCATAGGCATTGCGCTCAACCACTATATCCATAGTTCCTAAATGACTCTCTTCCTGAGAAGTGATTTCCTTAGCCAGCAAAATCAAGCCCGCACAAGTACCAAAAACGGGAAGGCCAGATAAAATAGCTTCTCGGATTGGAGCCAGCATCTGCTGGTCACGCAAGAGTTTGCCCATTGTCGTAGACTCACCACCAGGTAAAATCAAACCAGACAAATCACTCTGATGCAGTTGAAAATCATCTAAGTTTCTAATTTCAACACTTGGGACACCTAATTTATCTAGCACTTTTTCATGCTCTTCAAAGGCACCTTGCAAGGCTAATATTCCGATTTTCATCTATTTTCCTCGCTCAGCCATGAGAATTTGGATTTCATTCTCATTGATACCAACCATGGCTTCCCCTAAATCTTCTGAAATTTGTGCTAGGATTTGTGGGTTTCGGTAATTGGTTACAGCTTTGACAATGGCACTCGCTCGTTTAACAGGGTCGCCTGATTTGAAAATACCTGAACCGACAAAGACGCCTTCTGCCCCCAATTGCATCATCAGCGCAGCATCTGCTGGTGTTGCCACACCTCCGGCCGCGAAGTTTACAACTGGTAATTTTCCATGTTCGTGGACGTATTGGACTAATTCTATAGGAACTTGGAGTTCTTTTGCTGCGACATAGAGTTCGTCTTCACGGAGATTTTGGATGCGGCGAATTTCCTGATTCATCATACGCATATGGCGCACGGCTTGAACGATATCTCCTGTCCCTGGTTCTCCTTTGGTACGAATCATAGAAGCTCCTTCAGCGATACGACGTAAGGCTTCTCCCAAATCCTTAGCTCCACAGACAAAAGGAACTTGGAATTCTTTCTTGTCCACATGGAAACGGTCATCAGCTGGAGACAGCACTTCACTCTCATCGATATAGTCAATCTCAATAGTCTCCAAAATCTGAGCCTCTACAAAATGCCCGATTCTAACCTTGGCCATCACTGGAATACTGACCGCTTCTTGGATTTCCTTAATCATCTTTGGGTCACTCATACGGGAAACACCTCCAGCTGCACGAATATCTGCTGGAATCCGCTCTAAGGCCATAACAGCAGCCGCGCCAGCGGCCTCTGCAATACGGGCCTGTTCAGGGTTCTGCACATCCATGATAACACCGCCCTTGAGCATCTGAGCCAAGTTTTTATTTAGTTCATAACGATTTTCAGTCATTTCTTTTTTCTCTTCACTTGTATTGGTAGCTACCATTTCATTTTAAGCCAGAAAAGAATGAACCACAAGATAGAAAAACAATAATTGTCTGGGTACAGATTAATTAAAAAACTATCCGACCTTAATTTAAGGCCAGATAGCTCAGCTATTGTTATTTTTCAGCTGTAAGTGCAGCCATTGTAATGTAGTTGTATGGTTTGTTGAAATGTGGCAAGAAGAATAGGTCTGTCAAGGCCAATTTATCAATTGTCACATGCTCTTGGATAGCAAGTGAGAACATGTGGATTCCCATTCCGATTGAAGGGTCATGAGATACCATTTGTGCACCAAGGATTTCGCGACTGTCTTTGTCAAAGACAATCTTGATAGCAACTTCGTGATTGTCATGTTTGATAAATTCAGGTTTTTGAAGATCGTTAAAGCCAGTTTCAGTTGCGTTATAACCTGCTGCTTTTGCTTTCTCAAGAGTCAAACCAGTTGAAACCATGTGAAGACCGTAGATAGAGATACCGTTTGATCCTTGTACACCGATTCCTTCCAATTCATGTCCACAAGCGTTATAAGCACCAACGATACCAGTACGTACAGCGTTAGATGCAAGAGCGATGTAGCTTGTATCTTTACGAGCATTGTCATAAACAGTCGCACAGTCACCAACAGCGTATACACCTGGGATAGATGTTTCTTGTTTCTTGTCTACAAGGAAGGCACCGTTGCGGAAAAGTTCAATCTTACCATCTGCAAGAGCTGTGTTTGGACGGAAACCAACAGCAAGAACCACCATATCCACATCAAATGTTTCTTTGTCTGTTACCAAGCGTTCAACTTTACCATCACCTTGGATTGCTTTAACTGTTTGACCAAGTGCCAAGCGGATGTTATGGTCTTCCAAGTTTTTCGCCATCATTTGGGTAAAGTCTTTGTCATAGTAGCCGTTCAAAACAGTGTCTACGATATCAACAAGCACCACTTCTTTTCCAAGACGTTCGAAAGCTTCAGCCAGCTCAACACCGATGTAACCACCACCAACAACGGCAATGCGCTCAAGGTGTTTACTCTTGTCAGCAAGTTTTTTGATGACTTCTTCTGCATTTTGGTACAACTTAACAAATTGAACATTTTCAAGTGTTGCTTTGAATTCGCGGTTACCCTTAACGATTTCAACACCTTCGATTGGAGGCAAGATTGGAGTTGAACCAGTTGCAAAGATCAATTTATCATAAGACTCTTTGTGTTCTTTACCTTCAACTTCTGCAGTCACAACTTTATTATCGTAGTCAATTGAAAGAACTGGTGAGTTCATGTAAATTTTAGCACCTTTTGCTTCCAATTTTTCTTTATCAGAGTAGAAGAGACCTTCTGGGCCATCAATTTGTTTCCCAATCCAAAGCGCCATTCCACAACCAAGGAATGAAATATTTGAGTTTTGGTCAAATACTACGATTTCGTTCTCATGACCAAAGTTATCCAACATCGTATTAATACAAGCTGTACCAGCGTGGTTAGCACCAACTACAACGATTTTACTCATAGAAAAATTCCTACCTTTAATTTTTGATTTACTTTTCTAGTATATCATTTACTGTTAGCGTTTACAAGGTATTTGCTCAGAATTCTCTTTTTTTCAGAAAAAAATACACTTATTATTAACAAGCCTTATTTTTCTATCGTTTTCGTTCTAATTTTGAGCATATTTCTTGACTTTTTGTCAAAATTCATTTGTGAAAACGCTGACTTTATGGTATGCTAGTTACATGGAAATAAAATGTAAGGGGTTTAATTTTTCTTTAACCAACTTATATTGAATGATTTCCTATGAAAAGAAAGGAGCTGGTAGCTTGCCTCTTCATTCACGTTCTGAACGGCTAATGGGAACAACTATCACGATTTCATTAGTAGATGAGCGGGCAGAAATCCTGCTTCAGGGCGCTTTTGACTTGCTCAAAGAGCTCGAATACCGCTTCAACGCCAATAGTCAAGAATCCGAACTGATGGAAATCAACTACCAGGCTGGAATCACACCTGTTAAGGTTCATCCTGACCTGTTTGAACTGATTGCTCTTGGACTAGAGCATAGCTTAGCTCCCTCTAGCCATCTCAATATCAGTATTGGTCCCTTGATTCAAACCTGGCGAATCGGATTTGCAGATGCACGGCTTCCAGAGTTAAACGAAATCGAAGCCGTCTTGCCTCTAGTTGACCCGCATTTTATCAAGTTGGATCCGACTAGCTCTACTGTCTTTTTAGAGAAGAAAGGAATGAAGCTTGATTTAGGTTGTTTAGCCAAGGGCTATAGTGCAGATAAGGTTGCCCAGTATTTGAAAACACACGGTGTCACCTCTGCCTTGATCAACCTCGGAGGAAATATCCTCACCATCGGGAATAACCAAGCCAAAGAAGGGAAAGCCTGGCAGATTGGGATTCAAGATCCGCGAAATCCTCGTGGCAATCATCTCCTAACCATCCCAGCTTCTAACAAATCCGTTGTCACTTCAGGTATCTATGAACGCCACCTGACAGTAGACGGAAAAGACTATCACCATATCTTTGATAGTAAGACAGGATTCCCTGTCGAAACCGATCTCGCTAGCCTAACGATTGTCTCAGATAAATCCGTTGATGGTGAGATATGGACAACACGCCTTTTCGGAGAACGAAGCGCTTCTATCCTCTGGCAAGTCGAAAGTTTAGATGGTATCGAAGCCATCCTCATCGACAAAGAGGGACGCCTTGCTTGTTCTTCAGGCCTTCAAAATTGTATTATGTAAAAAGAGAAAGGAAATCTCATGCTAAAACTTATTGCCATTGTTGGAACGAACTCTAAACGTTCTACAAACCGCCAATTGCTCCAATACATGCAAAAACACTTCGCCGATAAGGCTGAGATTGAACTCGTTGAAATCAAGGACATTCCTGTTTTCAACAAACCAGCAGATAAACTTCTTCCTGCTGAAATTCTTGAAATTGCTGCTAAAATTGAAGCATCTGATGGTGTCATTATCGGTACTCCTGAGTACGACCACTCAATCCCTGCAGTTTTGATGAGCGCTCTTGCTTGGTTATCTTATGGTATCTACCCACTTTTGAACAAACCAATCATGATTACTGGTGCTTCTTATGGTACCCTTGGTTCATCTCGTGCCCAATTGCAACTTCGTCAAATCTTGAACGCTCCTGAAATTAAGGCAAATGTTCTTCCAGATGAATTCTTGCTTTCTCACTCTCTTCAAGCATTTAACCCAAGTGGTGACTTGGTTGACCTTGATGTTATTAAAAAATTAGATGCCATCTTTGATGACTTCCGTATCTTTGTGAAGATTACTGAGAAATTGCGCAATGCACAAGAATTGCTTCGCAAAGATGCTGAAGAATTCGACTGGGAAAATTTGTAAGATAGGAGACTGAAAGAATGAAATTTGTTGGACTTGTTGGATCAAACTACGATCAATCATATAACCGCAAACTCTTGGAATTTATCCGTCGAAATTTCAAATTCAAATTTGAATTAGAAGTTCTTGAAATCGACGAAGTTCCAATGTTTAACCAAGACGAAAAATGGGACGAAAGTTTCCAATTGCGCTTCTTGTATAACAAGATTACACGTGCTGATGGTGTCATTATCGCCACTCCTGAGCACAACCACACTATCTCAGCTTCACTCAAATCTGTACTTGAATGGCTTTCATACGAAGTTCATCCATTTGAAAACAAGCCTGTTATGATTGTAGGTGCATCATACTACGACCAAGGAACATCACGTGCCCAAGTTCACCTCCGTAAAATCCTTGATGCTCCAGGTGTCAATGCCTACACGCTTCCAGGTAATGAATTCCTTCTTGGTAAAGCTAAGGAAGCTTTTGATAACGACGGAAATATCACTAATGAAGGAACTGTTAAATTCCTTGAAACTTGCTTAGATAACTTTGTAAAATACGTAGGAGTCGTTTCAAAATTGAAAAAACCAAAACCAATTGAACCAGAAGACTTGGATTGTGGAAAACCAATCGCTACAACCATTACAGAAGTTGATCCTGACGATCCAGAATGGGTAGAAAAAGTTGCTGCAATCACTGGAGCTGTTTCTGGTGATACCTATGTCAAACTGGACCACGGTATCCTGACAGTTAACCAAATTGATATGTTCTTGAAAGCTATGCCATTTGAATTGACATACGCTGACGATAACAACCAATTCCTCTACTACAACAACGCTCACCAAGATCCAGACACCATGTTTGCCAAACGTGTACCACCTCAATCAGGTAACCGTATGTCGACTGTTCACAATTCTCTTCCACCAGCACGTATGAAGAATGTAGAGTGGGTCATCGGAACACTTCGCAACGGAAACCAAGAATACGTCCGTACGATCGTTCCAGGTTCTCCTGCAGGCGTCATCAATACTCACAACTACCAAGCGATGTACTATCCTGACGGATCATACGCTGGTATCAATGAAATTGTCTTTAACTTCCAACCATGGCTTGACTGGTACCTAAAAGAAACGGGTCAACGTTTGGTAGGTGGTAGCGGACCATTTGCTCCTGCTGCTGGAGGTCATGGAGACGCTGATGCTACTTCTGGCGCTTCTGATTCAGGTGATGCGGGAGGCCACGGTGGTGGCGCAGACGCTACTTCTGGTGCAAGCAACTAAGAAACCAAAAAGGAGCCATTTGGCTCCTTTTGTTATTACAACAGAAAAAGGGCTTGTAAATCATCTACAGCCCCCTTTCATTTTATGAGTTAGGATCATCTAAACTGCGACCGTGTAAACCTTTTTCACGTTGCACTTGGCGTAGTTTTTCTGGTGTAACGTCATTTCCCTCTTCATCAACAATCTTAATTCCTTCAATATGGTGACGAACAGCACGACGATAGCCTTCGATGTATTCCTCACGAAGTTTAGCTTGTTCTACTTTTTCAGCAGAAGTTAAGCCTTCTGTTTTTTTCTTTTTAGCGAGCTCGTTGATACGAGCGATTTTTTTTGAATCCATGTTTATCTCCTTTGTAAAAAGATACAGTTCGTTTAATAGAGAGTCTACTTGGTATTGATTTGGTTAAAGCGTGCAAGTTTAGCTGCTTTCTTGGTTAATTGCGACAAGATGGCCAATCGATTTTGACGAATATCTTGATCATCGGTCATTACCATAGTATTCTCAAAGAAAGCATCAATAATTGGGCTAAGCGCAAAGAGTTGTTCTAATTGCTGACTTGCAGTCCCTGATAAAACGAGTGACTCTACTGCTTCCGCCAAGGCTTTCTCTTCTTCATTTTCAAAAAGAGCAGAATCAACTGTTTCAGATCCTTCAGCTTTCTCAGCCAAGTTGAAAGCACGTGAGAGAGATTCAACAGACGCTTTGAAGTTTTCTTCCTTGCTTGCTTCGACGAGAGCACTTGCTGCTTCCAACATATCCGCCACGACAAAGTTCGAACTTGCAAGGACTGCTTCCTTAATGTCTTTTGGAGTAGGACCCATCATCTTATCAACACGAGCCTTGATAAAGTCCATGACCTCTGCTTTATTTTCATAAGTTAAGCTGTCGAATTTCAACGCATAAAGGCTATCAATCAACTCATCCATAGCAATGTGCCAACCAAAAGCATCCAAGATACGAACTACACCTTGAGTTGCACGACGAAGGGCATAAGGATCGTTAGAACCTGATGGAATCAAGCCTACTGAGAAGAAACTCAAAATCGTATCCAATTTGTCTGCAATGGCTAGAATGGCTCCAATCTTGCTCTCTGGGAGAGCTCCGTCCGCTGATGTAGGCATGTAGTGTTCACGAATGGCAGCCGCAACTGCTGGAGTTTCCCCAGCAAGAAGGGCATATTTCTCACCCATGATTCCTTGGAGTTCATCAAACTCACCAACCATCCCTGTCAACAAGTCAAACTTGTAAATAGATGCTGCGCGGGCAAGATCAATCGTTTCATCCACTGATAAACCAGCTTTTTCCGCCAAAAGGACGGCAATCTTACCTGTACGAATCATGTGTTCACGAAGAGAACCAATCTTTTCGTGGAAGGTCACATGGTTCAATTTTTCAACAAGATCTGAAATGACCAATTTTTGGTCTTCACGCCAGAAGAATTCTCCATCTTCTAAGCGTGCTACCAAGACTTTTTCATTACCCTTGATAACATTTTCCAAATGCTCTGCGTTTCCGTTACGGACTGAAATGAAGTTTGGTAAGAGTTTACCGTCTTGATCACGAACAACGAAGTAACGTTGGTGCTCCTTCATCGAAGTCACCAAAACTTCTTCTGGAACTTCAAGGTATTTGGCATCAAAACTTCCCATGAAGGCAGTTGGGTATTCAACCAAGTTCAAGACTTCGTTCAGCAAGTCAGCATCAATCTCGATGCGTACACCATGTTTAACTTCGATTGCCTTGATTTGGTCAACAATCATTTGCTCACGTTCACGAGGATCCGCGATTACAAACTGTGCACGAAGGTCTTCTTCGTAGCTCAAAGCTGACTGAATCTTAGTTTCTTGTCCCAAGAAACGATGACCACGGCTCACACGATCTCCCTTGATATCAAGGAAATCCAAATCAAACTCTTCTTCATCTAAAAGAACAGTTAAAGTGTGAACAGGGCGGATGTATTCAAAGGTGTTGTTAGCCCAGTGCATGCTGACAGGGAAAGTCAAGGACTTCAAGACATCTACAACACCAGGAACAATGGCTTCAACTGGTTTACCCACTTCTTCCTTGGTAACATAGACATATTCTTCACCCTTGATTTCACGGAATTCAATATCTTCAACTGTCAAGCCTTTCCCACGGACAAATCCTTGAGCTGCTTTGGTGAAGTTTCCATCACCATCCAAGGCAATTTTCTTTGCTGGTCCCTTGAAATCTTCTGTCAAATCAGACTGTTTGTCTGCAAGACCAGTCACACGAACAGCCAAACGGCGTGGTGTTGAGAAAGTTTGAATGGCTTCAAAAGACAGGCGGTTTTCCTTGAGGAAGGCTGCCATTTTTTCACCTAGTTGTTTTTCACTTGGAGTTACCACGTAGGCTGGTAACTCTTCAAGACCGAGTTCTACTAATAAGTTTTTTGTCATGTTTTTTCCTTTACATCTTCTTCAATCTTTTTTGATATGCACCTTAGGTACTGGGGACGTCGCTAACTAACTTTATGAGTCTGTATGGAAATCTAATGCAAAATTGATCAAGATTTCCAACAGTCTCATCAAAGTGGATTTAGCTGACTGATTTTTGAACCTAAGGTTTCAAAAATCCCCACATAACAGTACAGCGGTGCATATCCCTCTAGCAAGGCTTCGACTTGCCTCTAACGATTTTAGAGCACAGTATTACTCACTATTTTGCGTCTTCTGCTAAGAGTTTAGCTCGTGTTGCTTCATCCAAAAGTGGGTAGCCTAGACGTTTGCGTTCTGCGACAAAGGTTTTGGCTACGACACGGGCTAAGTTACGGATACGAGCAATATAGCCAGCGCGCTCGGTTACAGATACTGCACCACGTGCATCAAGCAGGTTAAAGGTGTGTGAACATTTGAGAACATAGTCATAGGCGGGGTGAACCAAGCCATCTTCCAAGGCGCGACCAGCCTCTTTTTCAAACTTATCAAAGTTTTCAAGCAACATTTCTTGATCTGAAATTTCAAATGAATATTTTGAGTGCTCATACTCAGGCTGAATAAAGATTTCTCCGTATTTTACACCATCAGCCCACTCGATATCATAGACAGAGTCCACTTCTTGGATGTAAGAAGCCAAACGCTCCAAACCATAGGTAACTTCCGCAGTCACAGGGCCAGTTGCCAATCCACCAACTTGTTGGAAATAAGTGAACTGAGTGATTTCCATGCCATCAAGCCAAACTTCCCAACCAAGACCAGCTGAACCAGTTGAAGGATTTTCCCAGTTATCCTCAACGAAACGAATATCGTGTTCCAAAGGATTGATTCCCAATTTTTCCAAAGACTCAAGGTACAATTCTTGGATATTTGATGGAGAAGGCTTCATGACCACTTGGAATTGGTGGTGTTGGTAAAGACGGTTAGGATTTTCTCCATAACGACCGTCAGCAGGACGACGTGATGGCTCTACATAAGCCGCATTCCATGGCTCAGGTCCGATAGCACGAAGGAAAGTGTACGGACTCATTGTTCCCGCACCTTTTTCATTGTCATAAGCCTGCATGAGCATACAACCTTGGTCATTCCAAAATTGTTGCAAAGTCAAAATAATTTCTTGAAATGTTAATTTCTTAGACATTGAATACTCCTTAATAAAAAATGATTTCTTGCGACACGAGTCTGCCTCGTAGATTATACGAGGCAAGACGAGTTAGTACTGCGTCTAGCTCAGCACCCTAGTGCTGAGCATGGGACAGTCCGACTGTAAGGAGGTCTATGCCACTGACGCAGTGGAAAGTCAATTTTTTAGACATTATTTACTCCTTTTTATAAATTCTTGTGACTTTGGATACAAAAAGAACCGTGTCTTTGCTCCTAAGTCTGTGACCTAGGGGCGTCAGAAACGCGGTTCCACCCTAATTTATTACTTCATTGTTTTAAAAAATACGACAGAAAGCGCCAGTTTCTTACCTTGTCCTACTTGGCTCCCACTATCCCAAGCTCGCTTGAAGAACGCCATAAGACTTTCTTTCCTAGCTAGTATTATAGCAGATTTTCTAGCTAGTGTAAACCAAAAATGAGTCTGAAAACAAAGTTCCAGACTCATTTAATAGTAAAGCTTCAGAAAGTCCTGTTTAAGGATGTCTTTTCGCTTTTGGTTTTTTGCCATGAAGATTTTTCTTGGCTTGTTTCAATGCTGTAATGGCATCTTTGACATCTTCTTGACTCGCTCCTGGATCATTTAAGAGTCCCTGAGCTTCTTTAAAGGCTAGAAGATAAGCTGCTTTTTCTTTCTTATCTGCATAGATAAATCTCGCATTCTTTTCTTGAAAGAGACGTTCATCCTTGACCAGTTTCTTTAAACTAGAGAAGTCTGTGGCCTTGCCATTTAGTTTGCTTTTAGCTGTTGCTAGGACAATGAGAGATTGGTCAATTTGATCCTGTTTGACTTTAGGATTCACAGCTAGTAAGGCGATTTCTTGGAAGGCACGATCATAAGCTCGACGTACTTTTTCCTTGGCATTAGCATATCGTCCAGTTTTAGTCGTTGCATAGTAAGCTTTCATGGCTTCTTTCAAGGCCGCGACGTTCGAATCTTTTCCATCCAAAGCCTTACCAGCAGCTTCAAGACTAGCTAGAACTCCATCAATCAATTCTTGCTTCAACTTGCTTGACAAGGCTGACCGCGCTACTTGGAAAGCTTGATCATAAGCTTTTTTCTTATCTGCACTACTATTAAAGTAACGAGACGTTTCTACCAGTTCTTTTTGTTGATTTACCGCAGCAAGCAAGGCTAACTTAGACACGACAGATAGACGCAAAACATTATTTCGACCTGGCTGAACGAGCAATGAAACGAGATCTTCAAGGAGTTCATATCCAGTTGGCAAGGTGACTTGTACAGTATAACGACCTGTAGCAACTTTCTTGCCGAAGGCGTATTGACCGTATTTTTCAGCAGGAAGAGTAATCCTTGTACCATCTTCTCCTCTCAGAACCACTGTAGTCGTCTTTGGAACTGCTTGATTGAAGGAAACAGATACTGGTGCATATTCTAGGAGATTTGCTAGGAAAGTAATGGTTTGGAAACTATTTTCTTCCGTCAGGTCAAACTCTTGGGACAAGGCACTAATGAATTTCAATTCTGTTCGGTCATAACTGAAAATTTCTGCCGTATAATGACCAAACTGTAAGAAATGAATCGCCTTTGTCTTGTCAACATCGACATACTGTCCCTTGCTATTTTTAATTCGATAGACATAGAGGGTATCAATATCCTGATTTGTTTTTGCATCTTTCAAGGCGATTTTCACTCGACCACTATTTTGATCACGTACCAGTTCGGCAAGCGAGATATAGTCTACATTTCCTGCGTAGTCCTCTACAAGATAGTAAATATTAGCCTTGTCAACATCCTTAGGAAGCGTATAACTACCATCAGCATTGGCCTTAATCAGATGGGTGTTTTCAAACGCACGCGTTCCAGACTGGTCCTTTCCAGTTAGAACCATGGTCCCTTTCTGGTCAAATGGTGTGAGGTAGAAGACTTTTTCTGAAAGGATACCGCCTTGACCAACGTCTTTTGGTTTGCGAGCTACGAATTCTTGGTTTCCATCTTTAAAGCGAATATAACCGCTCGTGATAACAGGTTTTTGAGTGTCAATTTGAATTTTAAAGGTCGTGTATTGTTCTTTAGCTCCTGGAACGTCTGGTGTATAACTAATAACATAGTCATATAAACCATCCGCAACAGTATTGCCATCAAAATCCTGACCTCTCCAAGCAGTATTATCTAGAATATAACTCTTCAGATTTCTACTGTCACCATCAAAGTAATTCTTACGGAGATCCCTTGCATCGCCCTCCCAAATAGGATGTTCATGCTTGGTATCAGTAGCCGCATAAACAGTTGCCCGAAGATTTACAAGATTTCTCAAAGCAACCGTTTTGTACTCAACCAGGTCTTTGTTTCCATCATCGTTTGGAGAAATAGCAATACGGACATTCCCTTTTTCGTCCAACTGAAGAACATGCTTACCTTCAGCATTTTGTTCGATCCCAAGAACGGTAATTCTGCGTCCTTGGCGTTGACCTTGAGAAACTAGAAGGTCATTTTGCAAGGTTGCGAGATAGGTGGCATCATTAGAGGAGTTAACGGCAGGATTTTTCTTGTCTACTTCCGTGTAAAATCCATTTTCCCCTTCTCGAACAAGGTTATAAATTGGTTTTTCGACAGCGGGGAGATTTTGGAACTCTCCTCGGAAGCCCATAAATGCAAGACTCACAATATCCCCATCATCTGCTGGATCTACAAAGCGAACAAAACCTTCAAGGAAATAGCCATTTGGCATTTGTTTGCTGAGTTCAGCAGCAAATCTTCGAGCATCTACTTTAACGGTAACTGTTTGACTGCTGTGGGCTTTGACCGTCACTTCAGGCCAGACTGTCTCCGTTAGTTTTCGAGGTCGAAGGGTGAATTTCCCATCTTGGACTTCGTCTGTATTGGTATTCACTACCATCTTGAGAGTACGGTCAGTATCTGAAATATTGTGTACAGTGACCTTAAATGTAAATTGGTCTCCCACATTTCCTAATGTTACACTTGGATAACCATTTTCACCCGTTACATAGAGGTCTGTTGAGACTGCAGCAGCTGTATCCACAATCCCAGAACCTTGCTGACGAGGAGAGGTATAAGTGCCTGTTTCCTTATTGACATGTGGCTTTGCAGTTGACATGATTAAGGCCTTGACTGTCTCTGATACTTGCTCAGGAGTCAATTCTGGATGGTGTTTTTGAAGGTATTCTTTAATCAGAACGGCAACACCCGTAACGTGCGGAGCCGCCATACTAGTACCACTGATACTTCCGTAGGTATTGTCATTAAAGGATGAGTAGATATTGCCGCCAGGAGCCGTCACGTCTGGTTTCAATTGTCCATCAGTAGTCACTCCCCAACTTGAAAAGTCAGATAGCTGATTGGCTACATCAGAAGGGCGATTATCCATCTTATCATTAAAAACAATCCTGTATTTTCCTGATTTTAAGGCTTCACCATACTGTTTAGAAATAAATACAGAAGGAATTTTCTTTGCTTCATCATCAATAGACATATTAATGTTTGCACCTTCTACATTATTGTAGATTAAGGCACCAAGTGCACCATGTTTTCGTGCATTTTTGATTTTCTCTGAAAAGTTCATGGCTCCACGCTGAATGAGGGCAAGTTTTCCAGTTAAATCCAACTTCGCAAAGTCTTCTTCACGACCTAACCCTGCTTCGACGTATTCATACTCTTTTCCTTTTTCAAAGTCCTTATCTGCTTCAGGTTGATTATAATCAAATTTTCCGTTATGAAGGCTAGCATTCCCCTCTAAACCTTTGACTTCAAAGATTGCTGTCGTCAATGTTTTGTTGTTGACAGAAGCAACTGAAATTGAGTCTTCAACAGTGGATGGATTTCCAACTAAGCCATAGTCTGGATTTTCTGCTAGTGGTTTTGAATAACCATTTCCGAATGTATTGCTATTTCCTGCTGAGATGAGAACAGATACTCCCTTAGCACGAGCCCGTTTGATGGCATCCACGATGTCAGAACCAGCATCCACCATAGAACCTGTGCTAGATCCCAAACTCATATTAATAGCATCAGCTCCCAAGGCAACCGCGTCATCAATCGCTTTTACATAAAGGGCTGAACTTGTCGTTTTTTGACGATCTGAGAAGACACGCATAAACATGACTTGGGCTTCTGGTGCTACACCATAGACCTTTTCACCATTCGGTGCTTCTTTATCAGGATTTCCAGCAGCAATCCCTGTTACGTGCATCCCATGAGAGGTTCTTTCTGCTTCTTTGATCTTATCCGTTCCGTCAAAGTAGTCATAGGCATAGACAACCTTATCGCTATACCATTTACCGTAATCGATTCCAGCAGCCTTTTTAGCTGCTTCGATGGCTTCCTTGTTTTTAAATTTTGCTTTTGACGGATCCGAAATTCGAAGAACCTCATGATTCAAATCAAGTCCAGAGTCAATAATGGCAACAACGGTCCCTGTTCCCTTGTAACCAGCCTTCCAAGTTTTCGGTACTGTGATGATATCATTGCTTGAAAGACTATTGGGTTTTGCAGACTCAGCTTTTTCTTGTTCTTTTTCAGTAGTTGCTGTTTCTCCAGCAGTTTTAGGAGTTGTCGTTGCTGGAGCCTCTTTTTTCTCTATGGTAGAGGCCTTCTCAGTGGCAGGAGCTGTACTGGTAGCGACTGTTGTTTCTTTTTGGACGACACCTCGATTTCCTTCATTTGCAACTGCGCTATCTTTTCCTGATTCTTGAGATTCGACAGTTTTATCAACTGGGGCTTCTACCCTAGCATCTTGTTTACTAGCATCCTCTTTAGAAGTTTCAACTTCCTGTTTCTCTCCAGCTACTGGAGCTATCACATTAGTATTGGTTTGGTCAGTTGAAGAGCTTGAGTGTTTATCATCTTTTATCTCTGTCTTGATTTCCTGAGTTTGAGCTTGATTTTCACCTGTACTCTGCTCATTGGCACTGACTTGACTTGCTCCAAAAACCAAAGCAGTTCCTAGTAAAACTGAAGCAAGACCAAATTTGTATTTCCGTAATGAAAAACGTTGTCGTCTATCCATAAATAATCTCCTTTTTCTTTAAAGTATACCTATTATAACGCAAATAATCAAAAATTTTCATAAAAATCTGAATTGTCACAAAAATGTAATATTTGCGTATATTTTTATCTTGTTTAATTTTATTATTCGTGTTATTTGCTCTATCAAACCAATATTTTCTAAATTCGTTCATATATTTCAACTCATAAAATTATTTCATTATACAAACAATTTAGATTTTTTATACAAAAAAAGACTAGGATTTAAAATTCCTAGTCTTTGTTATTTCGGTATAAATAGATTATACAAACTAAAAATCCATCTCATCCACACGTGGTGCGCCCGAAGTCACTGAAATTGTCTTTAAGACTTCTCGCTCGTCTTTGCTGAGTTCAATTCCAAAACAGTCAAGATTGCTCTGGATGCGAGAGGCTGTCACTGACTTAGGTAGAGGTAAAAAACCTTCTGCCAAACTCCAAGCCAAGGCAATTTGAGCCACTGATTTCCCATACTTAGCAGCAATTTCTTGGACTTCTTTCTGTTCAAACAACTCCCCTTGCCCAAAAGGCCCCCAAGCCTCTAGGAGAATTCCTTTCTCTCTACAGTAGTCAACCACTTCCTCTTGATAAACTCCTGGTGCCAAGCGTACCTGATTGACCGCCGGAATGACTCTTACTGTCTCAAGCAAAGAATCCAAATGATGGGGAAGGAAATTACTAACGCCGATAGCACGGGTTTTGCCTTCTTTGTAAAGATCCTCCATCGCTCGCCAGACTTCAGCATTGCGAGTTTTCCATTCGTCATTTTCTCTTAGTGGTTTTGGATTTGGCCAATGGATAAGGTACAAATCTAGATAATTCAATCCCAGTTTTTCCATTGATTCTTCAAATGCTTGGCGGGTTTCATCATAGCTGTGATTGGTATTCCAAAGTTTAGTCGTTACAAAGATTTCTTGGCGTGGAACACCGCTATCTCGAATAGCACGACCAACACTCTCCTCATTTTTATAGATAGCTGCAGTATCGATATGACGATAACCAGCCTTTAAAGCTTCTAAAACAGCTTGGTAGGCTACTTCTCCATTTTCAGCCTTCCATGTTCCAAATCCTAGAACAGGAATTGAAACTCCATTATTTAGGGTATATGATTTCATCCTTTTTCCTTTCTATGTGAAGAAAATCTAAAGAAACAGAATCCTGATTACCAGTACACTTGCTCCTTTAGATTTTAACAATTATTGATCACGATCGTAATAGATCTCGTGAGACTTCAAGCGAGAATTGAGCAATTCGGGGACGGTTACAAATGTATACCCTTCACCCTTTAAATACTCAATGACACTTGGTAGGGAATTAACAGAAGGACCATGGATATCATGCATGAGAATGATAGAACCATTACGAACCTGACGTTGAATCTCTGTCAAAATGGCTGTCTCATTCTTACTCTTCCAGTCTAAACTATCCACATCCCACATGATAAAACTCAAGTCAAGGCTATTTCGAATATCATCAGTAATGGCACCATAAGGTGGGCGCATCAGTTTAGAGCTTGATCCTAAAACTTGAGTCAACAAATCTTCTGTATCAGTGATTTGCTTTTTAGCATCTTCGAGAGATAATTTAGAAAGGACAGGATGATCCCAGCTATGATTTCCCACAACATGACCTTCCGATTTCATTCGTTTCAGAAGATCTTCATTTCCTGCTATGTTTTTTCCAAGTACAAAGAAGGTTGCCTTTACACCGTACTTAGCTAAGGTATCCAAAGCTTGTGGAGTTGTAGTCGGATTTGGACCATCATCAAAGGTCAAGGCTACAACCTTTTTATTTTTCTTAGCAAAGTAAGCTTGGTAAAGTTCAGCATCCTTTTCTAATAGATAAGAGGACTCAATGACATCAAAGAAACTGGATATTGGTAAAGCAATTTCTTCAACAGTCTCTTCAGAATTAGCAGGATAAAGGATGATTTGACTATCTTTATAATCAAAACTCCAAGATGATAAGTCCTGATCTGTGAAGTTTTTTACAACTTGATCAATTTTTGCCTGGTCAAGTTTCTTATCTTCTAGAGTTGATTTGATTTGACTCAGTAGGAGTTCCTTAGCCTTTTTAGCATCCTTGAAAAGCCTACTAAGATCAAAAGTTTTCCCATCTTCAGTCAAGAAAATTTTCCCTAGAGAGGTCTTTTCTTTTTCTTCAACTTTCGTTGCAGACAAATCGTAGACTTGCTTACTGATATTACGAGTAACAACTCCCTTTAAGACGGGATCCAACTGCTCTGTATAATAAAAGACCAAATCCTCTTTATCTTCTAGATTTTCTTTGATATCCTGGTTGATCTTTTCTCTAACAGATGCAATGACCTCCTCTCCTTGCAGAGGGTAGTAGGCAATCACCTCAGCTTGCCCTTTTCGGAAATGGTCCTTCTGACTACCTGAGTTGAATTGCTGGTCCTTTTCGCTTTTTAGCGCTTCAATTTTTTGTTCATAAGATTGCTTTTGTAGAACCTTGTAGCCAATGGCACTTCCCAAAAGAATCATAGTGATTCCTAAGATTCCAACAAAGGAAAGCAATAACCTTCTCTTTTTATCGTGAGAAACACGGTTCATATTTTTCTTCATAATTCCATCATATCAAATCAAAGCTATTATTTCAATGATAAACAGGTAATCTAGCTCCATTTCAAAAAATAAAGAAAAAGCTTAGAATTCTCTAAGCTTCTATTTAAAAGCGAATTGCTTCACGTGTTTTTTCATATGAAGTTACAAAACGATTTGTAACTCCTGGTTCTGCAACTTCCAAGGCTTGAGAAATCTTCTCAAATGATGCCCGATAGTCAAACTCTTTCTCAAAAATTTCAAGTGCTTCGTTGAAAGCCTCTTGGATTCGTTCATCAAAGGAACGATAGCGATTTGAGTATTGGAGAAGTTGCTCTGTCAAAATCGCATACTGAACAATATCGTATGTTTCTGTCTCAAGTACTGCCATATCATTCGTTGCAATTTCAAGAATTCGCTTAACAGATTCAATATTAACCTGCGGTTGTTCTAGCTCCGCCATCAAATCTTCAGTGTTATGACTTGCAGTAAAGAAGAGCTTCAAGAAACTTTGAGGGATACCTGGTAAGTTTCGCTTCTCCATATAACGTTTGATGGTGTGCAAACGATTTACATAGACATTTGCTTTTTGGCGAGCATTGAGGTCATCTTTTTCAATTTGCGCAAGTCGTTCGCTCACAGAAATTTGCTCATCTTCAATATCTTTGAGATTGCTTTGAAGCATTTCCAACTGTTCTTCAAGAACAGAATAGGCTTGAGCAGATTCTCTTTGATCCTCTGTTACTTCTAAAATAGCAGCATCAAGTGCAGCCAATTCTTCTTGAAGTCGGCGGACATGATTGCCATCACTTTCTGGAAGAAGATAAGTTTTATTCAGGCGTTCAAGGTCCTGAACAAGCACCTGGTTATTTTCCTTCAAGTGGTTGAGATAGGTTGGAAGTGTTGAAAGGAGATTCTCAACGACTTTTTGAGCCTCAATTTCACGAGTGAAAATATCATAAAGTGCGTTGATTTCTTCTTGAATACGATTATTTTCATACTCCGCATTGTCCAACTCCAACTGACGAATGTTTTCTTGATTATTCTTCAAAGATTCATGCAAAAGTTGGAAACGTGACTCGATATCTGTTTCAGTAAAGTGGTAGTTGGCATCCAACAGCTTGCGGTAGCCTTCTTCCAAATCTGCTAATTGATCTGGTAGTTCCTTTGTCAAGGTTTCAACAAGAGCTGGAATCCGATCAACGATGTGTGTCAATGCAAGAATATGATTTTCAGTATCATCTAAGATTGCTGCAGCTTCAACTGGGTCACCTGATGAGTTAAGGGTAACGAATTGAGAGAATTCCGATTGGATATTTTCCAATTGTTTCTCAATCTCAGGAAGAGCTTTCCCATATTTCTCTGAGTCCTCTGCAACCGTATGTTGAAGGGTTTCAAACAAGTCCAAAGCATGTAGGACGCGACCACTATTCTTAGACTCTTGCTTTTCGAGTTCAGAAAGGGCATTGCGAATAGCTGCAATATCTTCTTCAATCAAACTAATCTGGCTTTCAATTTGATCAATCTTGTGAGCTGCTTTAAAGAAACGGAAAGAATTATTGTAGTTTTCAGCTTCAAAGAGGTGATTTTCGATGTCTGCAAATGAGTTCAGAGATAAATCAACCCATTTTTGATTCCATTCACGAAAGGTTACCTGACTTTGACCAATCAAGTGCATATTTTTAACGGCTTCAACCTCATCATTTACAGGAAGATTGTAGAGTTCTTCTTTTCTTTCTTCAAGCGCCGTTAATCTGCTTACATTACGCTTACGTAGAAAAATGGCTGTTACATAAGCTAAAATCAAAATGACCGCAATCGCAACCATTAGATAAATTAGTTGTCCATTAGACATATCAAACTCCTTTTATACTAGAAACAATCGTAATGATTATATCATATTTTTTAAACCAAGGGAACTATTTCCCACATTTTTTAGACGTCAAGTGTACTGTAAACAGCGTTTTCTTCGATAAATTCGCGACGAGGCTCTACCCGATCGCCCATCAACATATCAAAGATTCTATCTGCTTCAGCAGCATCATCTACTGAAACACGCGCCATCAAGCGATGTTCTGGATCCATGGTTGTTTCCCACAATTGGTGATCATCCATTTCTCCTAATCCCTTATAACGTTGGATGGTTGGCTTTGAGCGCCCTTCACTATGACGTGCTAAGGCTTCTTGGAGTTTAATTTCTTGATCTGTACCTGGCTGGATGTATTCTTTGATCTCACTTCCAACTTTAACCCCATAAATCGGTGGTTGGGCAATATAAACATAACCAGCTTCTAGGATTGGTTTCATGTAGCGGTAAATCAAGGTTAGCAAGAGAGTTCGAATGTGGGCACCATCGACATCGGCATCGGTCATCAAAACGAGTTTTTGGTAACGAGCCTTAGTAACATCAAATTCTGCGCCAAATCCTGTCCCCATGGCTGTGAAGAGACTCCGAATTTCTTCGTTAGCAAGAATTTTATCCATGCTAGCCTTTTCAACGTTCAAGATTTTACCACGAATTGGTAAGATAGCTTGGAACTCACGGTTACGACCAGATTTAGCTGATCCACCAGCTGAGTCTCCTTCGACGATGAAGAGTTCTGTTTCGGCTGGGTTGTTTGAAGAACAGTCTGCTAGTTTTCCTGGCAAATTGGAAATTTCCAAACCAGATTTTTTACGAGTGACTTCACGCGCACGTTTAGCAGCTACACGAGCCTTGGCAGCCAAAATCCCTTTTTCCACGATACGCTTGGCGATCTGTGGATTTTCCATGAGAAAATCAGAGAAGGCATCGCTGAAGAGGCGATTGGTAATCTTGACTACTTCACTATTGCCCAGCTTTGTCTTGGTTTGTCCTTCAAACTGCGGATTTGGATGCTTGACAGAGATCACAGCAGTTAAGCCTTCACGAACATCTTCCCCTGTTAGGTTGTCTTCATTGTCTTTTAGTAATTTATTTTTACGAGCATAATCGTTGATAACACGCGTCAGTGCTGTACGGAAACCTTGCTCATGCGTACCACCTTCATGGGTGTGAATGTTATTGGCGAAACTCATAACATTTTCGTGGTAACCGGTTGTGTACTGCATGGCTACTTCAACAGTAATATCATCCATCTCACCGTCTGTGTAGATTGGTGTGTCAAAAATCACATCCTTGTTCTCGTTGATATATTCAACATAGCTAGCAATCCCACCCTCATAGTGGTAATGTTTAGTCTGTTCGAGACCTTCACGCTTATCTGTGATGGAGATTCGAAGACCTCGGTTCAAAAAAGCTAGTTCTTGAATACGTTTATTCAATTTGTCAAAATCAAAGGTCGTTGTTTCTGTAAAAATCTCTGGATCCGGCGTGAAGTGAACTGTTGTTCCGGTTCTATCCGTATCCCCAATCACCTCAAGATCAGCAACGACATTCCCACGGTGGTATTCTTGATAATAAATTTTTCCGTTTTTGTGAACATGGACATCTAGTTGGGTTGAAAGAGCATTTACTACTGATGAACCCACACCGTGCAATCCACCTGATACCTTGTATCCCCCACCGCCGAACTTTCCTCCAGCGTGAAGAACAGTAAAGACGGTCTCAACAGCAGGACGTCCTGTCTTTTCCTGAATGTCAACAGGGATACCACGTCCATCATCCACAACGGTGATGGAATTATCTGGCTCAATAAGGACTTGGATATGACTGGCAAATCCTGCTAAGGCTTCATCAATTGAATTATCAACGATTTCCCATACTAGATGGTGAAGGCCTTCTTTTGAGGTCGATCCAATATACATACCTGGACGCATACGAACAGCTTCCAGCCCCTCCAAAACTTGAATTTGACTGGCATCATAATCCTGTGCCTGTTGATTTTTGATTTCTTCTGTCATTTTTTCCCTTTTCTTACATGTCTATTGCTTGTCTCAGTGTCACAACGTTTTTAAAAAGATAGGCATCTAAGCCGGCAGCTTTCCCTGCTTCTACATCAATGTTCCTATCTCCAATGGCCAAACCTGATGAGATATGATATTTATCACGTAAATAAATCATGGACTCAGGATCTGGTTTTCGTTTAAAACCGGAACTGGCAGTCACTACTTCTGTGAAGTAGTTCGCTATCTGGGTCTTAGAAAGAAGTTCCAGAACTTGGTCATTTCGATGAGAAACCAAGAAATGGCGACCACCCTTGTCAGAGATATCTTTGAGTAACTCTGGAATTCCCTCAAACAAAACTGGGTTCTCTAGCTCACGTGCTTCATTTTCTTTGTAGTTCTCTAAAAAATCCTCGATGGCTGGGGCAAACTTCTCAATGGCAAAAGCTGTAGAAACCTTCAAGGCTTCGTAAACACGGTCGTGTTCTTGCTCTATTCCGTATTGGGCTAAGGTCTCTACAAAGGCCGCTGTAGAAGTCTCATAATTATCCAATAGGGTACCACCTAAATCCCATATATAGTCACGATATTTCATACCCCTCATTATACCATTTTTTTACAAAAAAAGCGATGATTTCCTAGATTTTTCCAAGCAAAAACGAGAGCCGAACTCTCGTCTTACTGTTAATTTCCAAAGACATCTTGATAGAGCATGCCGACTCGTAAACTTTCTGCATCTCCTCCCAACTGCTCTACCAACTCATAGGCAAAGGCAAGGGCAGTTGACGGTCCTCGGCTAGTTGTTAGATTGCCATCCACAACTACTGTTTCCTTTCGGTAAATTCCGTCACTGATGTTTTCCTGAACACCGTCATAACAGGTAAAGTGCTTGTGTTTCAGCACACCTGCTTGATGGAGGGCGATTGGAGCTGCACAGATAGCTGCAATTTTCTTTCCTGCTTGTTCAAAGGCTTTAATCTCAGAAATGAGGGCTTGATTATCCCGTAGGTGAGCTGAGCCTGGCATACCACCTGGAAGAACTACCAAGTCATAGTCGGACAAATCGCCATCAAAGATACGGTCGGCTTTTACCTGAATGCCATGTGATCCTGTCACCTGCTCTTCAAATCCTACCATATCGCATGAAATGTTTGCTCGACGCAAGACATCAACTACTGTCAAGGCTTCAATTTCTTCAAAACCCTGGGCTAAGATAACTGCTACTTTTGCCATAGTGGCCTCCTTATTTGATTTGTTTTAGGACGATTTTCTTTCGTTTTAATGGAACTTTTCCACTTTTCTCCTCCGCCAGGTTGGTCTGGTAACTCATAGATAAGAGGAGACCGACACCGATGAGGTTACTAATAATAGCGGAGCCCCCTTGAGAAATGAAAGGCAGAGGAATCCCCGTCAAAGGAAGTAAGCCTGTCACGGCACCGATATTTTCAAAGATATGGAAGAGCAACATCATGATAAATCCAGTCGAAATGTAGGTGTAGAACTGGTTATTTGACCTGAGCGTAATCTTCAACATACGATAGATAAGAAGCAAGTACAGGGCAACGACAAAGACCGAACCAATGAAGCCAAAGTCTTCAGCAATTACGGTAAAAATCATATCACTTTCACGTACTGGAATGAGGAGATTGGACACATTGAAACCCTGTCCAAACAAGCCACCACTTCCAATCGCAATTTGCCCCTGCGCCTGTTGGTAAGTCGTTGTTTGCGCAAAGTCAAAGGGATTGAGCCAAGCCAAAATACGGTTGATCTGGTAGGTTGGCATCCCAATCTGATGCAAGAAGGCACGTCCATCCTTGCTTATAAAGATAGCCATGAAGCCTGCAACTGCAGTCACTCCTGTCGCAAAAACAGGAATGATAATCTTCCACGAAACACCTGAAAGGAGAACCATACCTGCAAAAATAGCTACAAAGACCAAGGCAGTCCCCAAGTCACTTTGTAGGGTTAGAAGGAGCAAGACTGGGATGGTAAAGGCAATCATCCAACCAATCAATAGGAAATCCAAAGGAATAGTCCGTTGCCATTCCTTGTGTTTTTGAGTGAATTGTACGATGACTCGAGCCAACATCAAGATATAGGAAATCTTCATGAACTCAGATGGCTGAAAGAGTGTCGTTCCACCAATCGATACCCAGTTCTTGGCACCTGTTGACGCTACAAGATTTGGATTGTAGAAAACAAGGGGGAGAACCATCAAAGCCAAACCTAAGCCATAAAGATAGGGAGTCACCTTCCATAAAAACTCAGTATTGAAGAACATGACCACAAAACCAATGACAAGGCCCAAGGAAATCCAAGCGATTTGCTGACCTAATATTGGTAACACATTATTTGGATAGTCATGACTAACTGCTATATAAATGGCCACTACTCCAATCACCAGTAAACAAAACACTGGTAGAAGGAGGCTATAATCAACTCGAGAGTCGAAGGAACGTTTCATATTTTTTACCTTTTCTCTTTCTTGGATTTTTCTTTCATTCTATTGCGACGGGATTGGAGAAAATCAGCTACTGCAGATTCTAGCTGATTTCTAGCAAGGACCCGAACCGTTCTTTCTTTTGACAAGGTCTGGGCGATTTGTTTGCCGTAACGCTTGCTGGCAACACGACTGTCTAAGATTACAGCAACCGAACCTTGATCAGACCGTCTAACAGTACGACCAAGGGCTTGTTTTAGTCGAATGATCGCCATCGGTAACTGATAATCATAGAAAGGATTTTTCCCTTCTTGACGCAGTTCTTGGTTTAACTTTTGGGTTAACGGCTCTTGGGGATTTTGGAAAGGCAATCTCGGAATCACTTGAATCACGCAAGGATGGGTTGAAAAATCAACTCCTTCCCAGAAACTGCCTGTTCCAAGCAAGATCTGGCGTTCGCCTTTTTCAAAACGTTTTTTCAGTTGGCTTGGTTCCCCATTTTTATACTGAGCTAGATGCGGTTGGTCGAGCAGGTCCGAAACTGCCAGCAACATTTCTTTTGAGGTAAACAAAACCAATAAAGGTTCTTGGAAGGCTTGTAAACCTCGGATAACAGAAGCCACTTCACTAGCATAGTCAGCAGGCGAAACTTCTGTCACAAGAGGAAAGTCATCAATTAGAAAGACTTCTTGTTGCTCCTGTTTTGCTACATCAAGCCTAACAAGCGGAGCATCTGGAAAGCCCAATAGATCTGCTAGGGAAACCCGATTGCTGATTTCAAGAGTTGCCGATACTCCTAGGAGCCTACAATCTTCTGGCAATAAATCCGCTAGTATAAAGCGTCCTTTTTTGCTTGAACAAATCAAGACATCCTTGCTCGATTTTTCTGCTGTAGCAAGCCAAAATTCACGGTCCGAGGTGAAAAAGTTTGCAATCTCTCTATACTCTGGGAGAGCTAGCTCCGAAAAATGCTGGCGCAACTGTTCAAGAGAATCCAACCACTTTCCATTCTTAAGACCTGACTGATAGTGCTCTATCAAGTAACGACATTCAAAGCCAATACTCTCAAGCAAACGCTTCTGAACCAAATCTTCCTCTGACTCTAAGGACTTATCAATTTGAGTTACAAGATCCTCAAGGCGATAAAACTGCTGGGCTAGATTTTCGAGAGCTAACAGCATTTTTTGAGCTTCATCCAAGATTACCAAACGGTTGTCGACAAACTCTGGATTGTCTTCCAAACGAGTGACCAGATAGGCATGATTGGTCAAGAGAACACGACTGGTCTTGACCTTTTCCTGCCCTCGTTTCCAAAAATCCTCTGTAGCAAATAGGCTTTTCTTTGAAAGCTTGCCATCGTGGACTAGTTCAGGCAGAAAGTGCTGGTAGCGATAAAGCTGCCCGATTTCGTCCAAGTCACCAGTCGATGTCTCCGTTAGCCAGATGAGCAGTTGCATTTTAAAGCGTGTGAAAAGGCGATTGGACTCTGATCGATAGAGAATTTGGTGAAAAGCATCCAGTTTTAAATAATTTTGAGGCCCCTTGAGACTATGAATCTCCAGATGGAAGACCTCTTTTAAGCGCTGACCTTCTTCTTGCATGATTTGATTTTGAAGAATTTTAGTCGGAACGCTCACTAGGACACCTGCTTGACTCTCCAAGTTCAAAGCTGGGAGGAGATAACCATAAGTCTTGCCCAGTCCTGTTTGAGCTTGGATGAAGGAAGTCTGGTGTTCTTCCAATAAGTGCTCAACCTTCTCCGCAAAATCCAGCTGTTGCGGACGCTCCTCCAGCCCCAATAAAGAAATGTTTTTAGCAAAATCTTTGGATAATTTGCGTGGGGCTAAAGCTTGACTTTCCTTTTTCAGGAAAAGTCCATGTAGTTCTATCAATTCTGGAGAGGACAGGAGAGATTGTTGCTGATAGACCTCCTCAATCACCAGATAGCTTTCGTAGAGAAGATTAGCTGCAAGGTTTAACAAGCTTTCTAAAAGCCCTTTAGGTAGCTCAAAAAGTTTTTGACGCATGTAAAGCAAGAGTTCAGCTGTTGCCTGAGCATCTGACAGGGCAGTATGGGCATGTTCCAGCTCAATGCCCAACTCTTGACAAAGGATACCTAAGTTATACTTTTCAAACTGAGGATATAGAACTTGGGCTAGCTCAACAGTATCCACCCGCGGTGTGCGCAATTCATATCCTTCAAAAAAGAGAAATTCTGCAAGAAGGTTAGCATCAAACTGTACATTGTGCGCAACAAAAATACCGTCCTTAACCAATTCAAAAATTTTTCCGGCCACCTGAGAAAACTCTGGTGCCGCAGCCAAACGCCGATCGGTCAGACCTGTTAATTCTTTGATATGAGAATCCAAGGGTTCGTGAGGATTGACATCAGTCGCATACTGATCGATGATTTCACCATTCTCAATCACCACAATGCCTACTTGAATAATTTTTGCCTTGCTTCCGGTGCTGGTCGCCTCTAAATCAACGACCACATACCGATCATTTCTCGCATTCATCATTAAAAATTATATCAAAAAAAGCATGATTTGACACCCCTCAACTTTGATAACAATCTCGCTTTCCTTTTGAGTTTGACTAAAAATCAAGACCTTAAAAGTGAGAATTCCTCGTAAGTTCAGCAGTTGATTGATGGTTCTGAGGTATTTGAAAACCTTATCAACAAACCTACATCAACATAAAAAGACAACCAAGGTATTAGCTGCCTTTTTGAGATATTTTTTTCATTGTTTTCGGAAGAGCTTTACTAATTTCTGTTGGCAAGACAAGATAGTTTTCTTGAGCAAGTTCTTGCGCGATAGCTGAATGAAGGTGAGTCGCTACCACCACTCTCTCATAGAGGCTGACTTGGTCAAACTGACCTGTAAATCCTGCAATCATCCCGGCCAGAGTATCTCCCATCCCACCAGTTGCTTGATAGGGGCCTCCAACTTCTAATTGATAATATTCAGGCTGACCAGCTTGCCAGATACGAGTTGCTGGACCCTTCTCGACTAGAATCGTTCCTTGAGGAAAAGCTGAAAGAGCTCTAGCAGTCGTCTCTGTATTTTGATGGTCAAGAACTATACCGGACAGTCTTTCCCATTCCTTTTGGTGGGGAGTTAGGATGAGCTGACTGGAAGGAAATGGTAACTGGCCATTTGCTAAGATGCCCAAAGCACCGCCATCTGCAATTAAAATCTGGTTTTTTCTGAGACTGTCAAAGACTCGTCTTACAAGTTCTTCTCCAAATGCATCCTCTCGCAAACCCGGACCTAACAAGACAACTTCTGCCTTTTCCAACTGTTCTTTTAACAATTGCTGGTCTTGAAGAGAAAATGCCATGGCCTCAGGTAAATGACTGTGCAGAGCCGGAATATTCTCCTTGTCCGTGCCAACAGTCACCAAACCTGCCCCACTTTTGACAGCTGCAATGGCTGACATGATAATAGCTCCCCCATAAGGATAGGTACCTCCTAGCAAGAGCAGACGACCGTAATCTCCCTTATGACTGTGACGAGAACGTTCAATAATGACTTTTTCTAATAAAGTTTGATCAATCACTTTCATCGTTTTTTCCCTCTCACTCCATTATACTACAAAAGGAGGGGCAAACCTCCTTCTATCTATTTTCCCTTAAATTCCGCAAAGGTCTGGAAGATTTTAGCTGCTACTGCTGGAGACGGAACTCCTTTTATCTCAACCGTGTCATCTGCATATGGAGTAAGGCCAGCAAATTCTCCTATCTGGACAGAATAGAGCGACGTCTTAAACAGTTCAATATCGTTTTGGTCATTTCCAAAAGCAATGAAGTTCTCCCCACATAACTTTTCAACAGTTGTCGCCTTATGAGTATCTGAGGGATTAACATAAAGGCACTTTTCATGCGCATGATAGGACAGATGGGCCTGCCCCAGTCTTTCTAACTGACCAAGCAGATCATCAAGCAAATCCTCATGGTCACCCATATAAACGACTACCTTAATCGGAATCCCTAAGTCCTCAAGTTTCTGATGACGAGCCACCTTTAAGGGATCCACACTAGAGATAAATGGAATTTTTTCCACAATCTGACCGCTATAGTCAAAGCAATCATCTGCAAAAAAAGGGAGATTGTAGGTCTGGCAATAATCCACTAGCTCCTGATAAACTCTAGCATCGAGATTCCTTTCGAAGATAGCCTTCCCCAAATGATAGGCTACGCCACCATTCAAACCTATGACCAAGCGCTGACTGAGTTCAGGACCTAATAAACCCAAGCAATCCCGATAAGAGCGGGCTGAGGCAAACACAAGCTCATGCCCATAATCTTCAGCCTTTAAAAGAACCTGCTGAATCTCCTCATCTATGGTCATGTAGTCAAAAGATAGCGTTCCATCCAGGTCAAATACGAATTTCATCTTACTAGTCCTTATTTAGTGTACGTAGCGCTGCCTGATAGGTTTGCTCCATGAGCATGGTAATGGTCATAGGGCCGACACCTCTTGGGACTGGCGTAATGTAGCTAGCAAGTGGTGCAACTGCCTCATAATCAACATCTCCACAAAGCTTGCCGTTTTCATCTCGGTTCATCCCAACGTCAATGACAACCGCTCCTGGTTTGACAAAGTCAGCAGTCACAAACTTAGCGCGACCGATTGCAACCACCAGAATATCTGCCTTAGCAGCCACCTTGGCAAGATGATGGGTGCGTGAGTGGGTCAAGGTCACTGTTGCATTCTTAGCCAAAAGAAGCTGAGCCATTGGTTTCCCAACGATATTGGAACGACCGATAACAACCGCATTTTTACCTTCTAGATCAATCCCATATTCATGAAACATCTCCATAATTCCTGCAGGTGTAGATGGAATCATAACTGGATGACCAGACCAGAGGCGACCCATGTTTAGCGGGTGGAAACCATCCACATCTTTTTCGGGGTCAATGGCTAATAAAACTGCCTCTTCATCAATATGTTTTGGTAAGGGTAATTGAACTAAAATCCCATGCCAAGCTGAATCTTGATTGTATTTGGCAATCAAGTCTAACAATTCCGCTTGTGTAATAGTTTCTGGAACTCGCACTACTTCACTACGGAAGCCAGCAGCTAGAGCTGACCGTTCCTTATTGCGAACGTAGACTTGGCTGGCTGGATTGTCCCCCACCAAAATCACCACCAAACCAGGAACTAGACCTGTTTCTTCTTTTAGTTTGGCAGTCTTTTCAGCTAACTGTCCTTGTAACTTAGCCGCAAGAGCCTTCCCATCAATAATCTGTGCCATATCTCTTCTCTTTTCTATCAGATATCCTCTATTATAACAAAAAATACCTTGTCATTCTAACATTTCTTGACTAATGGACCTTATAGTCTGAAACTATAAGAAAAAGCTCCTTTAGAGCTTTTATGCCTATTTATATTAGGTTAATCTATCATGTTTTCTTTTTAACCTTGGGAGCAGGTAGGACTTCATACATATCCTTGATTAGTTTCGCTAGAAATGACTTATCTTCAAGGTCTTCTAGTAAAATCATCTCTTTGGCTCCTTCATAAGGACGTTCAAGTCTAGTCTGTTCCAGCTGATCCATGACCACCTTCACAGGCTTTAGTAACAAACGATTATCATAGATTCCTCCAATAACCTTCCCACGATAATAAAGGATATACTCTCCCATCATAGGACGATAACTCATCTCTTCTAGTTCTGAAAACTGATCGAGAATAAAGTCTAAATATTCCTTACTTGAAGCCATGATTTCTACTCCACTTCTTCTAAAAATGAGGTCTTACAAAACCTTACTCAAAAATTCCTTGGTCCGTTGTTCTTGGGTTTGATCAAAAATTTCCTCTGGAGTTCCGTCTTCGACAACAGCACCATCTGCCATGAAGATAACACGGTCTGCTACCTCGCGAGCAAAGCCCATTTCATGAGTCACAATCACCATGGTCATCCCTGACTTGGCAAGGTCTTGCATAACAGCTAGAACTTCTCCAACCATCTCAGGGTCCAAGGCTGAAGTCGGTTCATCAAAGAGTAAAACATCTGGTTCCATGGCCAAACCACGTGCAATGGCAATCCGTTGTTGCTGGCCACCTGACAAACTCTGCGGATAGGCCGTCGCCTTATCTGGCAAGCCAACTTTTTCTAATAGTTCCTGCGCTCTCTTCTCCGCAACTTCCTTGCTTTCACCTTTAGTTTTGATTGGTGACAAAGTGATATTTTCCATGACCGTCATATTAGGAAAGAGGTTGAATTGTTGGAAAACCATGCCCATCTTTTCACGCATGGTAAAAAGGTCATTCTTCTTATCAGTGATATCAACTCCTTCAAAAATAACCTTACCTTTACTTGCTTCTTCGAGCAGATTCATCGAACGAAGGAGGGTTGATTTCCCGCTACCTGACGGACCGATAATTACCACAACTTCTCCTCGTTTGATTTCAAGGTCAATTCCTTTTAAAACTTCGTTTTTCCCAAAAGACTTATGTAGTTCTTCAATTTTAATCAAGGTTTCTGTCATTATTTCTTGTCTCCTTGTCCAATGTAATTTTCAAATGCCTTCAAAGCCACTGTCAAAACAGAGGTCATAATCAAGTAGTAAAAGGCTGCAAATAAAAGAGGAGTCAGCGGTAAATAAGTTGTTGTTGCTACTGTCGTTGCACCATTCCACAACTCCATCACCCCAATCGCAGACAAGAGGGAACTATCCTTGATAATGGTGATAAATTCATTTCCCAGAGCTGGAAGAATATTTTTGATAGCTTGTGGCAAAATGACATAACGCATGGCATTTTTGGGACGAATACCAAGAGAGTAAGCGGCCTCTAACTGACCTTTAGGAACCGCATTGATCCCCGCACGAACAGTTTCTGAAACGTAAGCTCCACTGTTCATAGAAATAATCAGAATACCAGGAATCAAACGAGAAAGATCAACTCCTAAGATTCCCACTTGGATAGTCGGAGCATTGATATGCATAAGAGCAAAGGCAATCATAATCTGAACCATCATCGGAGTTCCACGGAAGATCCAAACATACACATTTGCAAACCAAACGAGCGGTTTAAAGCGTGATCGCTGAGCAAAGGCCAGTAACACACCTATAATAGTTCCTAAGCAGACAACAAAGATGGAAATTAACACGGTAATCAGAGAACCATAGTTAAAATACGGTAAATACTTTGGTAAAAAAGAAAAATTCATATTCAATCAACTTTCTATGTATTAGATTGTATGATTATAACATGAATTGAATTAAAATGCAATCCTTTTTCACCAATTTTAACAACTAACTTGTTAGAATGGAGAAATAGAAAGAAATCACAGTTTTTTTCTAGTCAACTACCTCTTGTTTATGGTAAAATAGAAACGATAAGAAATGGAGGAGAATCAAAATGGAATCACATTTGGTTAGAATCATTAACCGCCTAGAAGCAATGACAAAAGATGGTGGAAATCTAAAACGTAATTTTGAACGTGAAGGTGTTGTTGTCGCAGAAGTTGCATACAGCCACGACGAAGAAAACGGATCGCTCTTCACCCTTCGCGATGTAGAGGCTCGTGAAACTTATACTTTTGATAGCATTGATTTAATTGCAATGGAGATCTACGAACTCCTTTACTAATATAAAAACAACGGGCAGTAAGGCCCGATGAATAAGAATCCTTTTTGTGACCACAAATGGGATTTTTTCTTACCTTTAATGTCGCTTCATTCTCCATAAATCCTTCTTTTAAAAACTACCACTTCCCAATCTTTTTACTTGCTTTACACCTTAATCATGCTATAATGAGAGTATAAAACTTTGACTATTCTTGACCTTTTTCTTAGGCCAAGAATAAGAATGAAATGAGGTAGATGTTATGCTCTGTCAAAACTGTAAAATTAACGACTCAACAATTCATCTGTATACCAATATCAATGGGCAGCAAAAACAAATTGATCTCTGTCAAAATTGCTATAAAATTATCAAAACAGATCCAAATAATACCCTCTTTAAAGGAATGACTGACTTAAACAATCGTGACTTTGATCCTTTCGGAGACTTTTTCAATGATTTGAACAATTTCAGGGCTTCTTCAAATAACGTCCCTCCAACTCAATCCGGTGGGGGATACGGAGGCAATGGGGGATACGGACCTCAAAACCGCGGACCTGTTCAAACACCTCCTCCTAGCCAAGAAAGAGGGCTCCTAGAGGAATATGGTATCAACGTGACTGAAATAGCTCGTCGAGGAGATATTGACCCTGTTATCGGCCGAGACGAGGAGATTATCCGCGTTATCGAAATCCTCAACCGTCGAACCAAAAACAATCCTGTCCTTATTGGAGAACCAGGTGTTGGTAAAACAGCTGTTGTTGAAGGTCTAGCTCAGAAGATTGTCGATGGCGATGTTCCCCATAAACTCCAAGGCAAGCAGGTCATCCGTCTGGATGTGGTTAGTCTAGTTCAAGGAACAGGGATTCGAGGCCAATTTGAAGAACGCATGCAAAAACTCATGGAAGAAATTCGCAAACGCGAGGACATCATCCTCTTTATTGACGAAATCCATGAAATTGTTGGTGCAGGGTCAGCAGGTGATGGCAATATGGATGCAGGCAATATCCTGAAACCAGCCCTTGCCCGTGGTGAATTGCAATTGGTTGGCGCTACTACTCTCAATGAATACCGTATCATTGAAAAAGATGCTGCCCTCGAACGCCGTATGCAACCTGTCAAGGTAGATGAACCAACTGTCGAAGAAACCATTACCATCCTCAAAGGGGTTCAAAAGAAATACGAAGACTACCATCACGTCAAGTACACAGACGCTGCTATCGAAGCTGCTGCAAATCTTTCCAATCGCTATATCCAAGACCGCTTCTTGCCAGACAAGGCTATTGACCTGTTAGATGAAGCTGGTTCTAAGATGAATCTGACGCTGAACTTTGTTGATCCCAAAGTGATTGACCAGCGTTTAATTGAAGCTGAGAATCTCAAGGCTCAAGCTACTCGAGAGGAAGACTTTGAAAAGGCTGCCTATTTCCGTGATCAGATTGCCAAGTACAAGGAAATGCAGAAAAACAAGGTGACTGACCAGGATACTCCTATCATTAGCGAGAAAACCATTGAGCATATCATTGAGCAGAAAACCAATATTCCTGTCGGAGAACTCAAAGAAAAAGAACAGTCTCAGCTTATCCATCTAGCAGACGACCTCAAAGCTCATGTCATTGGTCAAGATGAAGCTGTCGATAAGATTGCCAAGGCCATCCGTCGTAATCGTGTTGGTCTTGGAACTCCTAACCGCCCAATCGGAAGTTTCCTCTTTGTCGGACCAACTGGTGTCGGTAAGACAGAACTGTCCAAACAACTAGCCATTGAACTCTTTGGTTCTGCTGACAGCATGATTCGCTTTGATATGAGTGAATACATGGAAAAACACAGTGTGGCTAAATTGGTCGGAGCTCCTCCAGGTTATGTCGGCTATGATGAAGCTGGTCAGTTAACGGAAAAAGTTCGTCGCAATCCTTACTCACTTATCCTTCTCGATGAGGTCGAGAAAGCCCATCCAGATGTGATGCACATGTTCCTTCAAGTCTTAGACGATGGTCGTTTAACAGATGGGCAAGGACGAACAGTTAGCTTTAAGGATGCTATCATTATCATGACCTCAAATGCCGGTACGGGTAAGGCCGAAGCCAGTGTTGGTTTTGGAGCTGCTCGTGAAGGTCGAACCAACTCTGTTCTCGGTGAACTCGGCAACTTCTTTAGCCCAGAGTTTATGAACCGTTTTGACGGCATCATCGAATTTAAACCTCTCAGCAAGGACAACCTCCTCCAAATCGTCGAACTCATGCTAGCGGATGTCAACAAACGCCTCTCTAGCAACAACATCCACCTCGATGTGACTGACAAGGTCAAGGAAAAGTTGGTTGACTTGGGATATGATCCAAAAATGGGGGCACGGCCACTCCGTCGTACCATTCAAGACCATATCGAGGATGCTATCACAGACTACTACCTTGAAAATCCAAGCGAGAAAGACCTCAAGGCAGTTATGACAAGTAATGGCAAGATTCAAATCAAATCTGCCAAAAAAACTGAAAAAACAGAAGAGATCGCTTCTGAAAAAGAAGACTAAAACTATATAACAGGTGCAGGAAGTCTATCAATTTCTGCACCTTTTTTACTAAAATAAATGCAAAACCTTGACAGCTTGCCCCTCGTCCATTATGATAATAATAAAGATACTAGAGAATGAGGAAAATGCAATGGTAAACCCAACTTTTGGTAATAAAAAAGAGAATGTGACCTACCAGCCCCGCTATGGTGTGTACGCAGTTATTCCGGATGCGGAGAAAAAACAAATTGTCCTAGTTCAAGCTCCCAATGGTGCTTGGTTCTTGCCAGGTGGAGAGATTGAAGCGGGCGAAGACCATCAAGAAGCACTAAAGAGAGAACTAATCGAAGAACTAGGCTTTACAGCTGAAATCAGAACCTATTATGGGCAAGCTGATGAGTATTTCTACTCTCGCCACCGTGATACCTACTACTACAACCCAGCTTATCTCTATGAAGCTATTTCTTTCCAAGAAGTACAAAAACCATTGGAAGATTTTAATCATATCGCCTGGTTCCCCATTGATGAAGCAATTGAAAAACTCAAACGTGGTAGCCATAAATGGGGAATAGAAGCTTGGAAAATCCAGCATGGAATTGACTAAAATACACGATTTTATCCAAAAAGTGCTATAATAGAGTTAGAAAATCGGAGGAACTGTTATGAAGCTTATCAATACGACAAACTCACACTCGCAACTTGTTAAAAGCCAATTAGAAAGCACAGACGCAACTCTTGTCGAGGTCTATTCTGCTGGAAACACAGATGTAGTTTTCACACAGGCCCCGCTTCACTATGAAATCCTCATTTCCAACAAACACCGTGCTATTCGTGAACCTGAAATCGAAACCATCCAAGACTTCTTCTTGAAACGTAAAATCGACAAAGGAAGCATTGATGAAGCCAATATCAAGACACTTTATTCAGATAAATTGATTGAGATTTCAATCCCAATAAAATAAGAAGACCAGCCAAAAGCTGGTTTTCTTTTTTATTTTATTTCACAGCTTCTTTCAAAGCCTCTACCTTGTCCAAACGTTCCCATGGAAGGTCAATATCTGTACGTCCCATGTGTCCATAAGCCGCTGTTTGACGGTAAATTGGACGTTTGAGATCCAGCATTTGGATAATTCCTGCAGGACGAAGGTCAAAGATTTGACGCGCTGCTTTTTCAAGCTTGCTTTCAGCTACCGTTCCAGTACCAAAAGTATCGATACGAACAGAAACAGGCTGCGCCACACCGATAGCGTAGGCCAATTGCACTTCTGCCTTCTTAGCCAAACCAGCTGCAACGATATTTTTGGCAATATAGCGAGCTGCATAAGAGGCTGAACGGTCCACTTTAGTCGCATCCTTACCAGAGAAGGCACCTCCACCATGACGAGAGTAGCCACCATAGGTATCCACGATGATCTTACGACCAGTCAAGCCTGAGTCCCCTTGAGGTCCACCGATTACAAAGCGACCAGTTGGATTGATGAAGAATTTGGTTTGCTCATCCAAGTAAGATGCTGGAATAACTTCCTTGATAACCTTGCTAATCACATCATTGTGAATTTGTTCATTGCTAACTTCTGGATCGTGCTGAGTTGAAATCACGACTGTGTCCACACGCACTGGACGGTCATTTTCATCATACTCAACTGTAACTTGTGATTTAGCATCTGGACGGAGATAGCTGATTTCACCAGACTTACGAAGTTCTGCCAAACGACGAACCAGTTTGTGGCTAAGCGAGATTGGTAATGGCATGAGTTCTTCTGTCTCATCCACCGCAAATCCAAACATGAGCCCTTGGTCTCCAGCTCCAATCAAGTCAAGCGGATCTTGATCTGCATTTCCACGAACCTCCAAGGCTTCGTTAACCCCTTGGGCGATATCCGGTGACTGCTCAACAAGCGATGGATGAACTCCAACTGTTTCCGCAGAAAAACCATATTCTGCATTCGTATATCCAATCTCTGCAATGGTATCACGAACTACACGGTTAATATCCACATAAGCATTTGTAGAAATTTCACCAAAAACATGGACAGAACCTGTGTAGACAGCTGTCTCAGCAGCAACGTGCGCCTCTGGATCTTTAGCTAAAATAGCATCCAAAATCGCATCTGAAATTTGGTCTGCAATCTTATCCGGATGCCCCTCAGATACAGATTCAGACGTGAATAATTTACGTTCTGACATAAAAATGTCCCCCCTTAAAAAATATTGTTATAGAGTTACAAAGTACTGATAGGTATTTCTATAGTCTAAGAGTTACGACGCGAAAGAAATAAAAACGATGTTTTTTATTTCTGAAGCTAGTAAGGCGCATAGGGTGACCGCGTTATAGCGGCAACCGTAGAAGGACGAGCGGCTTTGGAGCCATCATTCTTTGCGAGTTACAAAGTACTGATAGAAATTTCTACCACCTTATCGGGACTATATAACCTTATTATTATACCACTTTTTACTTTTTTTTGCAGTATTTTCTCTAAATAAAAACACAGTAGAATCAGGTGATTCTACTGTGTTTTTAAAATGTTTGACGTTTGGCTTTTCGCTCAGCACGCCCACGTGCGCGATTTTCAGCACGCTTGGTTTTGCGGCGTTTTTCATCCACCGCCCATTGAATCTTCTTCTTATAGCCAGGTTTGACTTTTTTCTTTTTCTTTTTAACCAAGCCAATCATTTCAATATCAAGCTTATCCTGCTTCTTTTCACGATTAGCACGACGATCACGGTCATAGGTATCTTGAAACTCTCCGTCTTTGACCATCTTAGGAGTAAACTTAATCCCTAATTTCTCCAACTCACGGATATCCGAGTCATCACTAGGCTGGTAAAGGGTAATAGCCGTACCAGGCAGTCCGTTGCGCCCAGTTCGTCCAACACGGTGAACAAAGAAGGACAAGTCTTGCGGAATGGCATCATTGATAACATGGCTGACACCTTCAATGTCAATTCCACGCGCTGCCAAGTCTGTTGCGACAATATACTCAAAATCTAAGTTTTTCACCTGATTCATGATCCGCTTGCGTTCACGAGGGGCAATATCTCCATGAATCTTTGCTACCTTCAATCCTTGAGCAGTCAAGTAGGCATGTAACTCATCAGCACGTGTCTTTGTGTTAACAAAAATCATTGCCAAATAAGGCTGCATCAACTGAGTCAGCTGGTAAATTTGAGCATTCTTGTCGCGGCCCTTGGTTGAAATCAACCAGTTATCAATCGTATCTGAGATGACTGTCTTGGTCTTGATTTTTTCCATGACAGGATTTGACAAGTATTTTTTCAAGAACGGTTGCAATTTTTGTGGAATGGTCGCTGAAAAGACCATGAATTGCAAGTCTTTTGGAAGGCTCCCTGCAATCTTATCAACGGTTTCCAAGAATCCCATATCCAAGGTCATATCGGCTTCATCGACGACAAAGGTCTTGGCCTTGTGAATAGCCAAATCACCAGATTTGACCAAGTCATAGATGCGACCTGGCGTTCCGATAACGATATGTGGTTGGTTGCTGGCCAGTTTTTCAATCTGACGCGCCTTATCCGTACCACCCACATAATTAACCACACGAGCTTCGACATCTGAGTGAGCTGCGATCTGACGAGCTGCTTGGTAAATTTGAGTAGCCAACTCACGACTTGGTGCAGTAATGACTGCTTGCACACTATCGCTAGTTTCATCTAATTGCTGAAAAATGGGTAGTAAGAAAGTGTGGGTTTTTCCTGAACCTGTTTTTGACTCGCCCACCAAGTCACGACCCGCCAAGACAATAGGAATCAACTTTTCCTGAACTTCAGTAGGAGTCGTAAACTTCAACTCCTCCAAGGCTTCTGCTATATAATTTTTAAATTGAAATTTCTTAAATGACATGCTATCCTCGATTCTATCCTTTCAATTATACCATATTTTGTCCTATTTCAGTAGCTTCATTTGAATCTCAGTCCTGTATTAAAGATTCAAGTAGCTTAAAAGGTTGGAACCTCTGATTCCAACCTCTTTCATTATTTCCAGGTCAATACAGCATTCAAACCATAATGATCACTGACTTGTGGACTATTCTGCCCATCAAAAACTACATGCAAACTTTCCACTTCTAAGTCTTTTGTCATAAAGACATAGTCGATTCGTAGTGGTTCGGTATTGCCTTTCCAGCCATCAATTTCTGGTGGAACGGTATAGCTACCACTTCTTTCTTTCGCAACTTCAAACGCGTCTTGTAATCCTAATGGGCTAGCTAAAATCGCTTGATAGCCTTCCTGACCAGCTGGATTATTAAAATCACCTGCTAATATTAGAGGTTTGTTCAAATCTTTCAGTACAGCCTCAAATCGTGCCCATTCTTCTTGGAAACCTTTATCCCACCATGAGAGATGGACGCTTGCAAGAGCAAGTTCCTTGCCTTCAACCTCTGTCTCAGCCAAGGCAACACGGCGAGTATGGTAGTCCGTTGGATCATCTACATCTGATACCAAAATCTCACGCGCCTTGATAGGTGTTTTGGACAAGATTGCTACGCCTTCATGGTAGCGGTCATAGCCAATATGATTGTAAGCCCAAGTCCAGTAGTAGCTTTTCCCTTTCTCAGCCAATTTTTCGACTAGGAGTCGGACATAGTGATCCTGGTGAATGGGTTCTGCTGATGGTAAAGCTTGATAGTGATTGTTAACCTCTCCCTCAGGCGAAGTCATTTCTTGATTAATTTCTTGGAAACAAATCAAATCATAGTCCTTATCGAGAATGTCTTGGAGTAAGATTTGGAATTTTTCCTCTGCTTCTTTTTCCATCCAACTGTGGGTATTGAGTGTTAGAAATTTCATGCTTTTCTCCTAAAACAAGAGGTTGGAAAACAGCTTCCAACCTCGAGTATATTACAATTCTACTTTAGCAACTGCTGTTTTAGCTGCAAGAGAACCTGTTTGTTCTAATTTAACTGATTTGATAGCATCACCATTTGTAAAGACAACCACTGTTGATGTTTCACGACCTGCTGCACGGATAGCATCCAAGTCAGCTGTAACAAGAAGATCACCTGCTGCAACCTTTTGTCCTTCAGAAACGTGAACAGTAAATGGTTTTCCTTCAAGGCTTACAGTATCCAAACCAATATGAACAAGTACTTCAAGACCTGATTCAGTAACAAGTCCAAGTGCATGTTTTGTTGGGAAGATACTTGATACAGTACCTGTAACTGGAGATACAATGTTTCCATTTGCTGGTTCTACTGCAAAACCATCACCCATCATTTTTTGAGCAAAGACTGGATCTTTCACTTGTTCCAAGGCAATAACTTGACCGTCAGCTACTGAGTAAACTTCCTCAGTTACACCTTTAAAATGTACAGTATTTTTTTGAGCTTCTGTCATTTGGCTTGGAAGAGTTTCAGGAATTACTTCACCTGAGTCAAGGATATCTTGGATATCAGATTTCAATACGTCAGCTTTTGGTCCGTAGATAGCTTGGACACCTTGTCCTTTCATGACAAGACCCATAGCGCCTTCTGCTTTCCATTGTTCCTCAGTACCAACACGATCTGCATCCTTAACAGTTACACGAAGACGAGTCATACATGCATCTACATCTACGATGTTTGCACGACCACCAAGAAGGTTAATGATATTTACAGCTTGAGAAGCTGCTGCAACTTTTGTTTCTCCTGGAGCTGCATCTTCTGATGCTCCTTCAGCAGTTTCATAGTTTCCGTTACGTCCTGGAGTTGCATAGTTGAATTTCTTAATCATGAAGTTGGCAATGAAGTACATGATGACTGCAAAGAGGACAGTTACCCAGATAAAGTTAATGATATCCATACCAAGACCAGCGTTGATAGCTAGCGGAGTACGAGTCAAGAATTCAATTGAACCGAATGAGTGCACACGAAGGTGAACAATATCAGCCATAGCGAAGGCAGCACCTTGAACAACAGAATATACAAGATAAAGAGGTGTTGCAACAAACATGAACATGTATTCGATTGGTTCAGTAACCCCTGTCAAGAAAGTTGCAAGAGCTGTTGCAATCATCATTCCTTTGTATTGGTGTTTCTTGTCTGCTTCAACATTACGGTAGATAGCAACGATGACACCCATCAAGATACCGAATGAACCGATCATTTGACCAACTTTGAAACGAGCTGGGTGAACAGTATCTAACAAGTGTTGGTATTGACTAGCATCAGTACCTTTAAGGTTTACAAGGTCTGTTACCCATGCAAGCCATAGTGGGTCTTGACCGAATACTTGAGTACCTTTAGCTGCACCAGTTAAAATGTCATAAGTACCACCAAGAGCTGTATAGTTCATTGGGATAGTCAACATGTGGTGAAGACCAAATGGCAAGAGCAAACGTTCCAAAGTACCATACAAGAATGGTGCAAGAACAGGTGCTGTTTCTTGTGAATTGGCAATCCAGATACCAAAGTTGTTGATACCTGTTTGAACAACTGGCCAGAAAGCTGCAAGTACAATTGCTGCAATAGCTGAACGAAGGATGACAACGAATGGTACGAAGCGTTTCCCATTGAAGAATGAAAGCGCATCAGGAAGTTTACGGTAGTTGTAGTATTTGTTAAAGGCAGTTGCCCCTACAAAACCAGAGATAATCCCTACAAAAACACCCATGTTCAATGCTGGTGCTTCAAGAACACTGATGAAGTAATCAGAAACTTTGATTGAGCCTCCAAAGAGAGTAGTGACCATAGCCTCAGGGTTTTTCAGCATATCACTTGTAACTCCAAAGATAGTACCAGTGATACGGTTGATTAAGATAAAGGCAAGTCCTGCTGCAAAAGCACCGCCTGCACGTTCTTTAGCCCAGCTACCACCGATAGCAAGAGCAAACAAAATATGAAGGTTACCGATAACTCCCCAACCGATTTGCTCAAGAATTCCACCTGTAATAACAAGTGGGGCAAGATTTGGGTCAATCAATGCAAGCGACTTACCGATTGAAATCATCAATCCAGCCGCTGGCATAACAGCGATAACCACCATCAATGCCTTACCGAATTTTTGCCAAAATTCGAAAGACAAGACATTTTTGAATGTAGCTTTCATCATTCAAATCTCCTTTATTTTATTTAGGCAAACGTTTTACGAAAACGTTTGCACTTATTTATAACTCAATTATACCACTTTATTTTTTTTTGTAAAGGCTTTTATAAAAAAATTGTCTACTTTTTTTAATTTTTAGAAGGAAAAAGAGAAGTTTACGAAAACTTCTCTTTTAAAAATATATTATTTTTCTGATTTGTTCTGTAATTTGCATTTATATCCAATTAAATTTTCAAGAACCGACGCATCGAAATTCCTGAACCAATTGAACCAATGAAAATTCCGATTACAAATAGTAGAACTGTTATCAAAGGGACAAACACATCTGGTGTAATCATTGATAAGTTTTGACCTACCAAGGATTTATTGACCGATTGATAAACGATATTGTAAACAAAGAATACAAGAACTGAAGGAATCGCTGCGCCAAGCAAGCCAATAAATGCACCTTCTAGCAAGAATGGGCCACGGATATAACCATTTCTCGCTCCAACAAGACGCATGATCTGAATCTCACGACTACGTGAAATAATGGTAATACGGATGGTATTGGAAATGAGGAAGACTGCGATAAAAATCAAGAGCCCTGCAATAACCAATCCCCAAACACGGATAAAGGAAGCCAGTTCAAAAAGTCGTTGAGTGTTGGCTCCACCATCTTGAACTTCCGACACTCCCTCAATTTTCTTCGCTTCTTCAGCTACTGTTTTAACATCACTCGGAGTATTTGTATCAACGATATAGGCATCATAGAGAGGATTTGCATCCCCTTCAAAGACTTTCCAATCGTCACCCATTGTTTCCGTCAGTTTTTGGTATTGCTCTTCTTTACTTGAGAAGGTGACGCTTTTTACAGCAGGCATAGCTTTCAAAGCATCATAGACCTTGTGATAGTCATTATTGGTAACTGTCTGACCTTCTTTTTCAATCGTTTCACTGTTATCTGCCACATCCTTACGAATGTAAACCATGACCCGAACGTTGTTTTCAATATCAGTAGCCAGTTTTGCTGTATTAAAAATTACAGATGCAAACAGAGCAACGAGTGTCAAGGTAATCATAACCGAACTTACTGCTGCTACTGTCATCCAGCCATTCCGTTTTAAACTTTTTAATGATTCAAATAAATGGCGAAAAAATCTACTAATCATCGTATCCATATTCTCCTTTAGCTTCGTCACGAACGACACGGCCATTTTCAATGGCAATGACACGGTGGCGCAAGGTATTTACGATTTGGCTGTTGTGGGTCGCCATCAAAACAGTTGTACCTTGAAGATTGATGCGTTCCAACAGATTCATAATTTCCCACGAATTATCTGGATCCAAGTTTCCTGTTGGTTCATCAGCAATCAATACTTTAGGATTGTTGACAATCGCACGGGCAATCGCAATCCGTTGCTGTTCTCCACCTGAGAGTTCATTAGGGAAAGAGCGAACCTTATGTTTCAAACCAACCAGGTCCAATACTTCCATAACACGTTTTTTGATGTTACGGCGATTCTCTCCGATAACTTCCATTGCGTAGGCAATATTCTCATAAACCGTTTTCTTAGGCAAGAGTTTGTAATCTTGAAAGACAACCCCAACACTACGACGTAGAAGCGGGATATCTTTCTTCTTGATTTTAACTAGATTAAAGCCTGCAACTGTTAGGCTTCCTTTTTCGATCTTTACTTCTCGGTATAAAGCTCGAATAAAGGTTGATTTACCTGCACCAGAAGGTCCTACGATATAGGCAAACTCTCCTGGTTCAATGGTGACAGAGACACCACGCAGGGCAGTCGTTCCATTGTCATACTTTTTGACAACATCTCTCATTTCAATGATTGACATATGAGTTCCTTTCTTTCTTAGCTAATTCGCCACTTGAGGTAGGCATCGATGAAACCATCAAGGTCTCCATCCATGACCTTATCTACTTGGGAAACTTCAAAGCTTGTACGGTGATCTTTTACCATAGTATAAGGTGTGAAGACATAAGAACGAATCTGACTTCCCCATGTGATTTCTTTTTTCTCACCTTTGAGGGAATCAACTTCCGCAGCTTTCTTTTCTTGCTCCATTTGATAGAGCTTAGCCTGCAACATCTTCATGGCACGATCTCTATTTCCATACTGGGTACGATCGACCGTTGACTGGACGACAGTTCCCGTAGGAATGTGTGTCAAACGCACACCTGTTGACACCTTATTGACGTTTTGTCCTCCAGCACCACCTGAACGGAAGGTATCCATTTTGATATCATCTTCACGAATCTCCACTTCGATGGTATCATCCAACTCAGGCATAACCTCTACGGATGTAAATGATGTATGGCGACGTTTGGCAGAATCAAATGGCGAAATACGGACCAAACGGTGAACACCCATTTCTGATTTAAGTAGTCCGTATGCATTCGGTCCTTCAAAAGACAAGGTCACAGACTTGATACCTGCTTCATCACCTGCTTGGTAATCCAAGACTTCTACTTTAAAACCTTTGGCATTTCCATAACGAGTATACATACGGAGCAACATATCCCCCCAGTCCTGAGCCTCAGTACCACCGGATCCTGGATGAATCTCCAAAATTGCATTATTATGGTCATAAGGTTCTGACAAGAGAAGCGTCATTTCGTAACTTGTCATCATCTTATCCAGTTCTGTCAACTGTTCGACCAGTTCATCATGGACTGACTCGTCTTCTGCTAAAAAGTCCAATAAAATTTCAACTTCATCCTGCAACTCTTCCATCTTACGGAAGGTGTTGTAGGTGTTTTTTAATTCATTTAATTCTTGCGACGTTTTTTGGGCCGCGATATTATCGTTCCAAAAATCAGGTTCTGTCATCTTGTTTTCCAAGATGGCAATCTCTTCCTCTAAGCCTTCGAGGTCAAAGAGACCCCCTGAAAGAAGCTAATTTTTCACGATTTGCGTCAATTTTTTGACGAATTTCTGAAATGTCCATAGATACTCCTTTTCATATCGTTTTATTATACCATAATCTCTCATTTCTTTCCATATTTTGCTTTTCACCGCTTTTTGTGGCAGAAAAAAAGAGGCCCTAAAGCCTCTGGTTTAAAGGACTTTGGCAGAGGTATGAGTGATCTCCTCCACTTGAATTCCTTCTTTTTCAAACTTATCCTTTAATGAAGTCAAATCGATTTTTCCATCAATTTGAACTTCGATGACGACTTTGCCATCCTTACGCGGAATATTAACTGTGTGCGAGATATTTAGATTTTCTTCTACGATTAGAGCTACAATTTTCCCCAGCACTCCGACTTCGTTTTCTGTAATAAAACGAACACGAATCCCCTCTTCTCCGTATCCGGCAATTTCCAAGAAAGCTTGAAAAACATCGCGGTCTGTAATTACACCGTAGACTTGATGATTGTCTACGACTGGTAAAATTCCAATCTTATTTTTCAGCATCAGATAGGTCGCATCTTCTAGACTAGCATAGCCAGAAACAGTCACGACATCTCGAATCATTACATCTTTTACTTTGGTTTTATTCAGAAGGTAATTCATCTCATAGATTGAGAGACTTGTTGCTTTAGATGGGCTGGCTTCCGCAATGGTTCCTTCTGTTACCAATCCTACTAATTGATCATTTTCGATAACAGGTAAACGGTGCAAACCTTGCTCGCGCATCAAATCCGCTGCGTGTGCTACAGTCGTATCAGGACTGATATAAACTACCTTACGGGTCATAAAATCTTTAACTGCCATGGGACTTCTCCTTCTATATTGCTACTTTTATTATACACTTTCTTAGAAAATCTATCAAACGCTTTCATCTCTTTTTCAAAATTTTGTAACATTCAATCACAAAAAAAGAGAGAAACAGCCTTCTCTCTTAAACTTAAATCGTAACGGAATCTCGATCCTTGATCATATAGCGTTTTAACGGAGTTAAGCTAGCTCCCAAGTACAATAGACCACCAAAGATCGCAGTAAAGCCACTACCAGTTGTGAGCAAAAACATAGGACTCTGGATATGCTTTGTTATAGGGTTGTAAACAAATAATACCGTAACTAATAAGGAAATGATTACACAAGATAATCCCACCAAGTTAAAACCATTTGTAAACTCATAGGCGTCATGTCCTTCAAGGAAATAGGCTGAACGCAAATCAAGTTTTCGTTTTCTTAAGATAAAGTAGTCAACAACAATCATTCCGATAATGGGGCCTTGAATATAGGCAGCCAGAGAGATGAAGGAACCGAAGTATTCATCCACTCCTCCCCAGATGGTGAGTAGGCTCACATAAATCATGGCAATCCAAACCATTAGTTTATAGCTTACTTTGGGCATACCACTTTTTACAATCATACAGTTCACGTACGATCCTGTACCCTGGGTTCCAATATTAGCAAAAGCTACCAGTAGTAGACTTAAGAGTGCAAAGGCTGGAGTGCTTAGAGTTGAAAGCATTGTCGTTGGGTCACTTTCATAAACACCTGTTTTGACAAACATGGCCAAAGCCATCACCCCACCTGTCGCAGCAAAGAATGGCGCAACAACCCCGTATGACAAAGCTGTAGCCCAATAGCCACTACGTTCTGATTTTGCCAAACGTGGCAAGACAAAGGCTTGTGTAGACCAAGAAAAGGCTACAGCCACATTTCCTTCTCCCGACATCATAAAACGTTCAATCGGTGTCAAATTTTCTTGAATGGCAGGTTGGACATTCATAATATCCCTAATCGGAACCGCAACAAAACAGATTCCAACGATGATTAGCCCAACAAATAACAAGGCTACCACTAGAAAGCGATTAGTGCCTTTAATCACCTCTGGACCCCCAAGAGCAATCAGAGTTCCAAGGAGAACACAGAGAGTGCCTAGAATCGGTGCCCATACTCCCTTATCTAAACCAAGTCCAAAATTATTTCCCAAATGAATCATGGAGCTGGCAAAAAGATTGGCGGTAACAGCGTACCAACCAAAATTTGCCAGACTAATCACAGTTGATAGAACAGCTACCCCTTTTCTACCTAGGACAGCTCTCAACCAAATCCACAAATCAATTCCATATTTAACCGCAAACAGAATTGGGAGACACTCAATAAAGACCCAGATAATGTTAAAGCTAAAAATATTTATTAACATTTGATTAAAGGTCAAATATTGAGCCACATAAGCTCCTTGGGTATAACACCAAGTAGCAATGGCAAAACCACTTGTCGATAAGAAGAGATCCCAGAAAGAATACTGACGATCCTTGTTGGTCATGGGAACGATTCCCGTTATCGTCTCCTGTTGAATGAAGTCATTCATCTTGGACATTTTATTGAATACCTCCTGTAATGGCTAAGATGATCAGAATATGATTGACTAGAATCATATCAATTACTTATGTAAAATAAACTTTTAAGAAAGGGGAGATAAATACACATAGATTAAGGCTTTCATTTTTTAGTTTCACCTACAACTAATTGTTCAAGTTCAATACCAATTTTCATATTGTCAGTCCTCCGACTAAAAATTAATTTTAGTTGACCATACTGCCCACTATATTGGTACCAAATATCGAAAAACTCACCTAATAGATTTACAGACACTCTCCTGAAATAATCCTCACAAAGGAGTAATAGTATGATGCCCCAAACGCCTGAGCTAGATAGCTGTATTTCGTTTTCACATCTGGAACTTCTTCTAAAGAGATTTCAAGTACCTGTTCAGCCTATTCTACCGTATCAATAAAGATTTTCTAAAGCCTCCAGCAGGGGGCATACTCGAATATTTCTAATCAATCCTCTATCCTTAAATCGTAACGGAATCTCGATCCTTGATCATATAGCGTTTTAACGGAGTTAAGCTAGCTAGCCAATACAATAAACCACCAAATATCGCAGTAAAGCCACTACCAGTTGTGATTAAAAAGATTGAACTTTGAATTTGTGCAGTTACAGGGTTATAAACAAATAGTACCGCAACTAATAAAGAAATGATTACACAAGATAATCCCACCAAGTTAAAACCATTTGTAAACTCATAAGCTTTATGTCCCTCAAGGAAATAGGCTGAACGCAAATCGAGTTTTCGTTTTCTTAAGATAAAGTAGTCAACAACGATCATTCCGATAATTGGTCCCTGAATATAAGCGGCTAGTGAGATGAAGGAACCGAAGTACTCTTCTACTCCTCCCCAGATGGTGAGTAGGCTCACGTAAACCATGGCAATCCAAACCATTAGTTTGTAGCTTACTTTTGGCATCCCACTTTTTACAATCATACAGTTCACGTATGATCCTGTCCCTTGGGTTCCAATATTGGCAAAGGCTACTAGTAGTAGACTTAAGAGTGCAAAGGCTGGAGTGCTTAGAGTTGATAGCATCGTTGTTGGATCACTTTCATAGACACCTGTTTTGACAAACATGGCTAGAGCCATCACTCCACCAGTCGCAACGAAGAATGGAGCCACAACTCCGTATGATAAGGCTGTAGCCCAATAACCACTGCGTTCTGATTTTGCCAAACGCGGTAAAACCAATGCCTGTGTAGACCAAGAGAAAGCAAAGGCTACATTTCCTTCCCCAGAAAGCATGAAGCGTTCTAATGGAGTTAAATCTCCTTGGGTAGCCGGTTGAATGTTCATAATGTCAGTAATAGGAACGGCCACAAAGCAAATTCCAACGATAATCAGACCGACAATCAACAGGGCGATGACCAAGAATCGATTGGTCCATTTGATTACTTCTGGACCTCCAAGAGCAATCAACGTTCCAAGAAGAACACAGAGAGTACCTAAAATCGGTGCCCATACTTCCTTGTCTAAACCAAGTCCAAAATTATTTCCCAAGTGGATCATAGAATTGGCAAAAAGATTGGCCGCAACGGCGTACCAGCCAAAGTTAGCCAAGCTAATAATGGTTGATAGCAAGGCTACCCCTTTTTTTCCTAAGACAGCCCTCAACCAAATCCATAAATCAATTCCATATTTAACCGCAAACAAGATTGGGAGACATTCAATAAAGACCCAGATAATATTAAAGCTAAAAATATTAATCAACATTTGATTAAAGGTCAAATATTGAGCCACATAGGCTCCTTGGGTATAACACCAAGTTGCAATGGCAAAACCACTTGTCGACAGGAAGAGATCCCAGAAAGAATACTGACGATCCTTGTTGGTCATGGGAACAATTCCCGTTATCGTCTCCTGTTGAATAAAGTCATTCATCTTAGACATCCTATTGAATACCTCCTGTCATGGCTAGAATAATCAGAATAAGGTTAATTAGAACTAAGACGATGACTATAGTAAAATCACTTTTTAAAAATGGCTGAGCAAACACATAGTTTGGTGATTCCATTTCTTCTAGCCTTCTTTTCGTTTCATTTGCCACTAATTCTTCAATTTCTGATGTCGGTTTCATCTCAATTCTCCTCTAAGTACAAATCTAATGCAAGTTTTCCATACTGCTTGGTATAACGATACCAGATATAAAGAAATTCACCTACTGGTTTTCCAACACTTTCTTGGAACAGGGCCCACAAAAACCAATAATATGAAGTCACTGATACATAGGCAAAATAATGACGTTTGGTTTTCTTGTCTGGAACTTCTTGTAGATAGATTTCAAGTACCTTTTCAGCTTCTTCTACTGTATAATTTGAACATCCAATAAAGGTTCCTAAATCTCCTGCTGGATCTCCCATACCAGAATATTCCCAATCAATCAAGCTCATTTCTCCAGCTTCATTCAACAAGAAATTCGGGCTATAAGAATCTCCATGGCAGAGAACCTTTTTCGCTTGATCTTCTTGTAAAAACTTCTCGAGAACTGAGACATTCTTATCCAACTCTTCAAGCCCATCAAATTCAAAACGATTGCTGGCCTTTAATTTTTGTCTAAAATCATCAATCCCCTCAAATTGATCAAAGGAATGATCCGTTTTTTCTCCAGATTGGTGCAAGCGTCTCAAGAGCTCCATTGCTTTTGCTACATCATCCCAATTATCATAATCTAGTTGCTTGGCATTAGGGATAAATTCTGAAATTTTCCAGCCCTCATCCTTGTTCATGGCAACAAAAGTACGGTCAATCTTCAATTTTGCAGCAATTTCCATGGAAGCCGCTTCACTAGCACGATCGATATAATTCTCCGTTCCTCTACCTGGATGACGGTAAACATATTTCTTTCCTAGGCAGTCAAATGAAAACGAAGTGTTAGTTAGACCATCTTTTAGAGGTTTGATATTGACAATATCTGAAGCTATACATCCTAATGTCTTACAGATATTATCAATGATTTCCGAATTCGTATTCACCAAATAGTGTTCATCAAACTGACGCAACTCATCTAGTGAATCAAACTCCTTAACAATATCTGCTGAATAATGCCGAGCTTCCAAAGGAAGCTCCTTGACGTGGCGACTATAGTAATCTTCCCAGAGCTGTTCGCGATATGGTTCATGTTTAAATTCAGTTTCTAAAATATCTACGAATTTTTCACTAAATGCACGATCAAAATAAACGTGCCCCACCATAGCCCAAGTATTCGTCCCACCGATTTGAACATCAATAATCGTGTGATTAGAGTCTTCCTTAGAGCAGTATTCGTCTGTGTCTCCTTCTGCAAATATAGTCGAATAATAACCCCTGTAAATGTATCGTTCAAACGGATTTTCCACAAAATAATTATCCGACGAGCAAATGTAAGTGTTAGAAAGTTGGTCTCTGACTAGCATGAGAGAAGAACAGTTGTTGTACTTGTAGTAATCATTATTCACAACGATTTTAACGCCAAACTTTTCTGCCAGATAGAACATTTTTTCTTGCAGATAGCCTACAATAACTGTAATATCCTCTATCCCAGCTTCTTGTAACTGCTTGATTTCTCTCTCAATCAAACGCTCACCTTTGACTTGAAGCAATCCTTTAGGCAGCTCATAAGATAGAGGAGCAAAGCGGCTACTCATACCTGCAGCCATGATAATGGCATTCTTCACCTGATACGGAGTTAAAGCCTCCTCACCTAGGTCAGTTAAGTGATTTCCCTCACCGATCCACTTCTTTTCTTTACATTCCTTAAGAAGGTTATTCACCGTCCCCAAAGAGATGTCTAGCTGTTCAGCCAATTGTCTCTGCGTAAAGCTTTCGTCTTTGTGAGTCAACAAAAAACGTAAAAGTTTAAATTGTTTTTCTGATAGCATATCTTCAGCCTCTTTTGTTCAATATTTTTATTTATTTAATTATATGATGAACACATGCTTTTGTCAAGTTAAATTCTATATCAAGAAAACGGGTGCTCAAATCAGGTCCATCAAAATAGTGACAAAACGAAGAAAGAGCCCCAAATTTGGAGCTCTTCAAATTCATCTACAAAATAATCCACTGAATTGGATGATTGCTTGCGCAATCTCCATCTGCAACCTAAACTAGTCTCCCATACTATATGAAGATTGCTTATGCAATCCTTATCTGCCGACTAAAAAGGTCCCTCGGACTATAGGGGAATTGCTTCCGCAACTCTCATCCACCGACTAAAACAATCCACTGGATTGGTTTAGCCACCAAGGTATGCTTTTCTGACTTCATCTGATGCTGCGAGTTCTTTTCCTGTTCCTGATAGGACAATCTTACCTGTTTCAAGTACATAAGCACGGTTAGAGATGGCTAGTGCCTTATTGGCATTTTGTTCAACCAAGAGAACGGTTGTTCCTTGTTTCTGGATCTCTTGGATAATGTCAAAAATCTCTTGGATAAAGATAGGAGCGAGCCCCATAGATGGTTCATCCAACAAGAGAAGTTTAGGCATGGACATAAGTGCACGCCCCATAGCCAGCATCTGTTGCTCTCCACCTGAAAGAGTTGCTGCATCTTGGTTCTTACGTTCTTCTAGGCGAGGGAAACGTGAAAATACCTTCTTGAGATTAAGCAAGTTTTTATCTTTGTCAGTACTCAAGAATGCTCCCATCTCAAGATTTTCCAGAACTGTCATCCCTGGAAAGACATGACGACCTTCTGGAACTTGTGACAAGCCTTCTGCTACAATCTTGCGAGCTGGAAGTTTCTGGATTTCTTGCTCTTTATAAATGATTTTGCCAGAAGTTACTTTCTCCAAACCTGAGATAGCGCGAAGGGTAGACGTTTTTCCAGCACCATTGGCGCCAATTAAGGTAACTACTTCCCCCTCGTTTACTTCGAAAGAGATATCCTTGACGGCTTCGATAGCTCCATAGGAGATGGATAAGTTTTCAACTTTCAGTAAGGACATTAGGCTTCACCTCCTAAGTAAGCTTCAATTACGCGTTTATTATTCTTGATTTCTTCTGGAGTTCCATGGGCAATCAAGCGGCCGTATTCCAATACATAGATTCGCTCAGTCACATCCATAACCAAGTTCATATCATGCTCGATGAGGATAATGGTGATTCCAAAGTCATTTTTAATCTGACGGATTAAATCTGTTAATTCAGCTGTTTCTTGAGGGTTCATCCCAGCAGCTGGTTCATCCAAGAAAAGGATTTTCGGTTCTGTTGCCAAGGCGCGGACAATTTCTAAGTGGCGTTGTTGTCCATAGGCTAAGTTTTTTGCTAAAGTATCTGCCTCACCTTCCAAATGGAAGATAGACAAAAGTTCCATAGCCTTTTGCTTCAATTGTTTCTCACTCTTATAGTAAGCAGGAAGACGGAATAGAGAAGCCAAAAGATGAGAAGGTTGATGGTTGGCCATCCCGATTAGGACATTTTCCAAAACGGTCATATCTTTAAAGAGACGGATATTTTGGAAGGTACGAGAGAGACCTAAGGAAGCAATCTTGTATGGAGCCTTGTTGTTTAACACGTGTCCATCCAAGGTTACAGTTCCTTCCGAAGGAACATAGACACCTGTTAGAAGGTTAAAAAGTGTTGTTTTTCCAGCACCATTTGGTCCAATCAAACCAACCAATTCACCTTCGTTCAGTTCCATGGTCACATCACTAACTGCAGTTAGTCCACCGAAGTGTTTTGTTAAATTTTTAACTTCAAGTAATGCCATTAGTTTGTCTCCTCCTTTTTCTTGTTAAAGAATTTTGAAAGATACAATTCTTTGGTTCCAAGCAAGCCTTCGGAACGGAAAAGCATCACAAGGACTAGAGCCAAAGCGTAAATGATCATCCGCAATTCAGCAAAGTTTTGGAGGTACATATTCAAAATTCCGAGGACTACCGCCGCAATGATGGTTCCTGTAATGGAACCAAGTCCACCTAGAACCGCGATAATAAGGTAGTCAATAGAGTTCATCAAACGGAAGTTGTTTGGAACTACAACACCGATATAGCTTGCATAGATAGAACCCGCTACGGCGGAAATCATGGCACCAATGACGAAAATCATGACTTTCATCTTGGTCACATTCACTCCCATGGCCTCAGCCGCAATTTCGTCTTCACGAATAGTGATGGCTTGACGACCTGTTGAGGAAATAAGGAAGTTCAGAACAAGAATGGTAATGACAACAACAATGACAAAGATAGCTTCCCAACTGACATAAGGAAGGATGTTGGTCATACCAGCTGGACCGTTGGTTAATTCACCACCGTTCTCAATCAGTTTGCGGATGATTTCTGCCATCCCAAGCGTTGCAATTGCCAGATAGTCCCCTTTTAAACGAAGAGTTGGCAAACCAAAGATAATGGCAACAATAGCTGCTAGAATCACACCTACTACAATAGATAAGTAAAAACTATCATAGGTCGGAGTTTTGGTTGTCATGATTGCAGTGGCGTAAGCACCGATAGCCATAAAACCAGCTTGTCCAAGGGTGAACTGTCCTGTAAATCCAAGAACAAGGTTGGTTCCTAATCCCATGAGAACAGCGATTCCAATACCAATCAAAATGCGAACATAATACATGTTCATTAGACCTATTACTTCAGCTAGCTTTAAAAGGGCAAAGAGAGCCACGATTAGCGCAAGCCAAATTAAATTTACTTTTAAATTTTTCTTCATCGCTTACACCTTTTCTTTCACATTTTTGCCAAGGATACCGGCTGGACGGATCAAGAGAATCAAAATCAATACAATATAAACAATGGCATCACGGAAGTTTGAAAAACCAAGGGCAACTGTTATGGTTTCGACTCCACCAATCAAGAATCCTCCCAAGGTTGCACCTGGAATAATTCCAATACCACCTAAAACGGCCGCGACAAAGGCTTTGATACCTGGAACCATCCCCATCAAGGGCTCGATAGATGGTTGAGAAAGTGGAATCAAGACACCTGCAGCACCTGCAAGAGCTGAGCCCAAAGCAAAGGTAAAGCTAATAGTTGAGTTTACATTAACCCCCATCAATTGGGCAGCATCGCTATCCACTGAAACAGCACGCATGGCTTTTCCCATTTTTGTGTGTTTCACGACATATTGGAGGACAAACATCAGAACGATTGCAACGATAAAAATGATAAACTCTGCATTAGTGATAAAATCAAAGGTCATTGAACCAATTTGTAGAGGTTTAACCACAAGGGCTTCTTCGGGATAAGAACGTGGTTGCGCTCCAAAGAGGAAGACCATTCCATATTGCAAGAAGAATGATACACCAATCGCTGTGATCAAGGCCGAAATTCTTGAAGCATTTCGAATCGGACGATAGGCTAAAAATTCAATCAACATTCCAACTGTCGCAGTCACAACCATCGTTACCGCGATAATTACCAAGAGAGCGATATAAAAACGCCATTCTGCTGATGGAATAAAGGTTAAATAAGGAGCAATATTGAAATTGTTAAAGAGGAAATACCCCATGAAAGCTCCTAGCATGAAGATATCCCCATGCGCAAAGTTAATTAATTTAATAATCCCGTAAACCATGGTATATCCTAAAGCAAGGAGAGCAAAGATGCTCCCCGATACCAAGGCGTTTACAAGCTGATGTAAAATCTGATTTGACATATACTACCAAACTTTCTATAATTTCTAGTCATTCTCTTATATCAATGAAGAGGATGAATAATAGAATCTCCCTCGAATCTAGTCTTTCACCTCAACTGGTGTAGCAGAGTCCTCTGCACCATTTTCAAGACGAACCATTAGGGCTGACTTGATTGGATTGTGTTGCCCATCAATGGACATTACACCGGTGACCCCTTCAAAGTTTTTCAAATTCCCAAGATTTTTGGCAACCTCTGTAGAATCTGAAGCTCCCTTTGAAGCCTCTGCTACCATGTAAACTGAATCATAGGCAAGGGCTGCAAACATATTAGGAACATCATTGTATTCTTTCTTATAGTTCTCGATAAAGGCTGCAGCCTTATCATTTAAGTTCACTTTTGATGAGTATCCTGATACAAAGTAAACATCTGTCGCATTTTTCTTATCAGACAATTTCACGAATGTTTCATCACTAAAGCCATCCGGCCCGAGAATTGGTTTATTGATGCCCATCTCACGCGCTTGCTTTGTAATGATACCTGTCTCCGTATAGTAACCAGGCATAACAATGGCATCGAAGTCCAAGTCTTTGAAACGAGTCAAGGCTGCTTTGTAGTCTTTATCTCCTGCGATAAAGGTAGATTCAGCAACGATTTCCCCTTTGTATTTGCGTTTGAATTCTGCAGCGATACCTTGTGCATAGTCTGAAGAGTTATCATAATAGAGGACAACCTTCTTCGCATTCATATTTTCAGCTGCAAACTGAGCCAAGACTTGACCTTGGAAGCTATCTTTAAATGTTGTTCTAAAGACAAACTCTTTCGTCGAACCATCTTTATTGACTGTCAAGTCATCTTGTGTTCCAGAAGGTGTTAAAAGAGGAACACCTGTTTTTTGAGATTCTAGACTAGAAGCTGCGGTTGCACCTGAAGTCGCTGGTCCAATAATGGTAGTCACTTGACTTTGAACAGCAAGGTTTGTAGCTGTAGTGGAAGCTTCAGCAATTTCAGATTTGTTATCCTTGGCAACTAGTTCAATCATCTTGCCATCAACACCGCCATTGGCATTGATTTCCTTAACGGCAAGCTTAATTCCATTGTACTCAGCAGTACCATAAGCTGCTACTGCCCCTGAAAGCTCCATGTTAACACCAATTTTGATGGTCTCTTCTCCTATTTTGTTTCCTTTGGCATTGGCAGTAACATCAGGCGACTGGCCACAAGCTGCCAAGCTCATCAGGCAGAACAAAGAAAAAGCCCCTAGAGCAAGTTTTTTTATCATAATCGTCTCCTTATTGCGAATAATGTAATACCTACTAATATACAGAATTATCTGAAAATTGTCAACATAAAAAACGCATTCTATTAAATGATTGCGTTTTCTTCGTTACGATAGAGATTGCCAACAAAGGGTGTCTCTAACTCTTGAATATGGCAACGTCTAATTTTCTTGATAAATCTTTCCTTACCTAATCTCTCAACTAAGTCATCTAACTCCTCAGTTGGAACATAGAGTTGCAAGTAACGGTGTTTTTTTGAATGGTAGTAGATATCACCGTATTCCTGAATTTTTTTTGCATCCCGATTATAATAAAGATAGATGATTAGCCCTGAGCGATTGACCTTTTCAAACATGATAAATCCTCTTTCTAAGAAATCTTTTCCTAATTATATCAAAAAAAGCAAACTCCGTCGAGTTTGCTTTTTTGGTTAGCTTAACGAATTGTTGGTCATGATTTCATCAATGAAGCCATACTCAAGTGTTTCTTGAGCGCTCATCCAGTAATCACGTTCTGCATCTGCATGAATTTGCTCAACTGATTTACCAGAGTTATCTGCAAGGATTTGCTCCAAAGTCTTACGAGTTTTAAGTAAGTGCTCTGCAGCGATTGCCATATCGGTTTGTTGGGTACCACCACCTGTACCACCCATTGGTTGGTGAATCATGTACTCTGCATTTGGAAGCATGAAACGTTTGCCTTTTGCTCCACTTGATGCGATGACAGTCCCCATGGATGCAGCCATTCCCATAACGATTGTTTGGACATCTGCCTTGATAAAGTTCATGGTATCAACGATTGCCAAACCAGCTGAAACAGATCCTCCAGGTGTGTTGACATAAAGGTAAATATCTTTTGTGCTGTCTTGGGCATCCAAGAAAAGTAATTGTGCGATAACCGAGTTGGCCATGTTGTCTTCAACTGGACCTGTTAGCATGATGATGCGGTCTTTCAGAAGACGAGAGTAAATGTCATAGGAACGTTCTCCACGGCTTGTTTGTTCAATAACTACAGGAATCATTCATTTCTCCTTTTAATGTTGAATTTTCTTAGTCTTACGACTCAATACAGAACTATTATATCTTTTTGGTCAAAAAAGGTCAAATTTTTGCTCTATTCTCTAAACAGAAACAAAAACTCAACCTCCTTTCAAGTCAAAAACGAACTTCTAGTTTCACTATTTACTTTGGGATTTTATTTAGTACCGAACAAGCGGTCTCCAGCATCTCCAAGACCTGGAACGATATAACCGTGTTCGTTCAAGCGTTCATCCAAGGCTGCTGTAAAGATTTCTACATCTGGGTGCGCTTCTTGAAGAGCTTTCACACCTTCTGGAGCAGATACTAGGCAGACAAACTTGATATTTGAAGCGCCACGTTTTTTAAGGGAATCTACTGCCAAGATTGCTGAGCCACCTGTTGCCAACATTGGATCAACGACAAAGATTTGACGTTGGTCAATATCCTCAGGCAATTTCACCAAGTATTCAACTGGTTGAAGGGTTTCTTCATCACGGTACATACCGATGTGTCCAACTTTTGCTGCTGGAACCAGATTCAAGAGACCATCTACCATCCCGATACCTGCACGCAAAATTGGGACAATCGCCAATTTTTTACCAGCCAATTGTTTTTGAACGGTCTTTGTGATAGGTGTTTCAATTTCAACGTCTTCAAGTGGAAGATCACGAAGTACTTCATATCCCATCAACATTGCAATCTCATCTACTAGCTCACGAAAAGCTTTTGTAGAAGTGTCTGTACGACGCAAGATTGACAATTTGTGTTGAATGAGTGGATGATTAATGACTTCAATTTTTCCCATTTTCTGAGTTCCTTCTTTCAATTTATTCTTCTTATTATATCAAAAAACGGTTTAAAAAGCTTTCTAAACCATTTATTTTTATTAATTTTTAAATCAAATCTGCCTCTTGGAGAGCTGTCTGAACAGTCTCTAATGGTAAATGTGTTAATTCAGTGCCTTTTTCGTGATAAAGGTACTGGGCATAGTCATCCATTCGGTACTGGTTGATGTAAACCACGCGCTTGCAACCAACTTGTAGCAGTTGTTTGGTGCAGTTCAGACACGGGAAATGGGTCACATAGGCTGTAAATCCTCTTGGAACCCCTCGTTCAGCCCCTTGCAAGATGGCGTTGACCTCCGCGTGAAGGGTTCGAACACAGTGTCCTTCAATGACCAAACATTCGTTGTCAATACAGTGCTCCGTTCCTGATACGGAACCATTGTAGCCTGTTGAAATGACCTTATTATCCTTGACTAGTACAGCTCCCACCTTGGCACGTTTACAGGTCGAACGATTAGCAATCAGTAAAGCCTGGGCTGCAAAGTACTCATCCCAAGCCAGTCTTTTTTCTGTCATAAGTCTTCTCCTTATCCCCTATTTTTTGAAAAATGGCAAGCGTAAATCGGCAATCTTTTCAGCTGGAATCTTCATGCCATCCTTGATCCATTTGAGCAGAACCGATACGATGGCAGAGCTCCAAAAGGAATGAAGGTAGCTGCTGACACCTTTTGACTTTCCATGGTATTTTTCCAGAAATTCCTGCATAGCTTGGACAAAAATCTTTTCCAAGTGGTAGTCCAGAGCGAGTTGGATAACCTTGGCTTCTTTCTTGGCTGCTCGGAAAAGGTGTACCCAGACTAGATAAAGGTCTGTTTTGACATCGTAGTGGCTCAACTGTCCCATAATGTTATGGACACTGCGTTTAAAGACACTTTCCAAAATCTCTTCTTTGGAGTCATAGTTACGATAGAAGGCGGCACGAGAGACGCCCGCACGTTTAACCAGCTCCGAAATGCTAATCTTGGCCATGTCCTTTTTCTCCAGTAGTTGCAAAAGAGCAGTCTCAATCGCTTCTCTGGTTAAAAAATTGGATTCTTGATTTGATTTTCTGAGATTCTCAAGAGATTTTTCAGATATTTTACGTTCAGACATAACAATTTCTTTCTACTTGTGACAACAGAGAGGTAGTACTTTTGTTTCAAGGGCTTTCATGATATAATTGTAAAAAAAGACAGAACCTTTGTCAATGTATAAGTGACAAAGATGGAGAATTTCTATGACTTGGAAGATTGTAGCTGACTCTGGTTGTGATTATCGTCAACTGGCAACTCCTGCTATTGATACTGAATTTGTTAGTGTTCCTTTAACCATTCAAGTAGCTAATCAGGTCTTTATTGATGATGCCAATCTTGACATTGACCACATGATGGAAACCATGTATGCGACTTCCGAGGCTTCAAAATCAGCCTGTCCTAGCCCTGATGATTACCTGCGTGCATTTGAAGGTGCTAAGCATATCTTTGTCGTTACCATTACTGGTACTCTTTCAGGTAGCCATAATAGTGCACAGCTCGCTAAGAATATCTATCTTGAAGAACATCCTGACACTCAGATTCATGTGATCGATACATTGTCTGCAGGTGGTGAGGTTGACTTGATTGTTGAAAAAATCAATGAATTGATTGATCAAGGACTTTCTTTTGAAGAAATTGTTGAAGCTATTACGGCCTACCCCCAAAAAACAAAGTTGCTCTTTGTCCTCGCTAAGGTTGATAACTTGGTTAAAAATGGTCGTTTGAGTAAGCTTATCGGTGCGGTCGTTGGCCTTCTCAACATCCGTATGGTTGGAGAGGCTAGTGAAACAGGAACCCTAGAGTTGCTACAAAAGGCTCGCGGTGCTAAAAAATCCCTTCAGGCAGCCTATGAAGAACTCATCAAAGCTGGTTATGCTGGTGGACGTATCGTCATGGCTCATCGCAGTAATGAAAAATTCTGTCAGCAATTGTCGGAACGCTTGCTGGAAACGTTTCCTCAAGCTGATATCAATATCATCCCAACATCTGGTCTCTGTAGTTTTTATGCAGAAGATGGCGGTTTGTTGATGGGATATGAAATCAACTAAAATCATTAGCAACAAGAGATGCCAAGCATCTCTTGTTTTTTGTGGTACAATAGAGCTATGAAACATTTTGATACTATTGTCATCGGTGGAGGGCCTGCTGGTATGATGGCTACCATTTCCAGTAACTTTTATGGTCAGAAGACTCTTCTCATCGAAAAAAATCGGAAACTCGGAAAAAAATTAGCTGGGACTGGTGGGGGACGTTGCAATGTAACTAACAACGGAACTCTAGATGACCTACTAGCTGGCATCCCTGGAAATGGACGCTTTCTGTACAGTGTCTTTTCCCAGTTTGATAACCATGATATCATCAACTTTTTCACAGAAAACGATGTTAAACTTAAGGTTGAAGACCACGGTCGTGTCTTTCCTGCTAGCGATAAATCTCGGACTATTATCGAGGCCTTGGAAAAGAAAATCGCTGAGCTAGGCGGACAAGTTCTCACTCAAACAGAAATTGTTTCGGTTAAAAAGATAGACGACCAGTTTGTCCTGAAGTCCGCGGACCAGACCTTCACTTGTGATAAACTCATAGTCACAACAGGTGGTAAATCTTATCCTTCTACAGGTTCGACTGGTTTTGGTCACGAGATTGCCCGCCATTTTAAGCACACCATTACCAATCTTGAAGCCGCTGAGAGTCCTTTGTTGACTGATTTTCCGCATAAGGCCTTGCAGGGAATCTCACTAGACGATGTGACCTTAAGCTACGGCAAGCATGTCATCACTCATGATTTGCTCTTTACCCACTTTGGTTTATCTGGTCCAGCTGCTCTGCGTATGTCTAGTTTTGTCAAGGGTGGGGAAGTTCTCTCACTTGATGTTTCGCCTCAACTTTCAGTGGACGACTTGGTATCATTTCTAGAAGAAAATCGGGAAAAATCCTTGAAAAATGCTTTAAAAACCTTGTTGCCAGAACGCTTAGCAGAATTTTTTGTGCAAGGCTATCCTGACAAAGTTAAACAGCTAACCGAAAAGGAACGCGAGCAACTGCTCCAGTCTATCAAGGCCCTCAAAATCCCTGTCACAGGTAAAATGTCATTGGCTAAGTCCTTTGTCACCAAAGGAGGCGTCAGTCTTAAGGAAATCAATCCTAAAACCCTTGAAAGTAAGCTAGTCCCTGGCCTCCACTTTGCTGGCGAGGTACTGGATATCAATGCCCACACAGGTGGCTTTAACATCACTTCTGCCCTCTGTACCGGCTGGGTGGCAGGCTCAAATCCAATATATAAATAATTGAATGGCTAGAATCCCCAATAAGAAAGGAAGTCCTTTGGAACATATTATTTTACTAAGAGGCGTTACTCCTAATGGAAAAAATGCTATCCCGAAAATGTCTTATTTGGTAAATATTTTGACAGAAGCTGATTTTCAACACGTTCGAACCTATATTCAAAGTGGGAATATCATTCTTGAAAGTGACTTAGATTTAGAAAGAATACGAGAATGTGTTCATACTCTGATAAAGGAAAAAATTGGTGCTGACTTAAAAATGGTAATCAAGAGCAAAAGTGATTTTACAAAAATTATCCAAGAAAACCCGTTTGGAGAACACTATCTTTATGACCGTATACACGTGATTTTTTATCAAGGATCTATTCAAAGTCTCCCTTTAGAAAAATTAAAAATTGATTACGGTGAAGAAGAAATTTGTATCGGTAACCATTGCCTTTACCTCTATCTCCCTAGAACTGCAAAACAAAAGAAACTTAATACCAACTATCTTGAAAAGCTTTTTAATGTAGATTTGACCATGCGAAAACTAAATGTGGTAGAAAAATTATTAAGCAAGTAGTGCTTGAATTTAGTAAAAATCGGAAGAATACTCCTCCGATTTTATTTTGTCTGATTTTGGACATAGTGGGCAATCACATCTGACGTGTACTGGGCTGTTCCAGTTCCAAATTTATCAATGTTTTCCTTAAACTCTGGGTTGTAGACGTATCCTTTACCGATATGTCCGAAGACTTCAACGGAGCAGTCAAATCCATAAGTACGAATGGCTTGCAAGAGATTGGCTGCTTGCTCTTGGTTTTCAGTTGCTGTTGCAGGTAAACCAGCTTGAAGATTTTGCGCCAAAGTTTGAAAGACTTGGTTAAAGGCGGCCGTAGACTCATCTTCGCGACCCTTTTGGCGTTCGAGGGCTTGATCCATGACTTCTTGTCCATACTCCTCTACCGCTTCTTGGTGGTATTTTTGATTGTCTTGATAGCTAAATCCAGTGAATTTTTCCTCAATGGTCATTTTTCTTTCTCCTTTTTGTTCTTGAATGGTTTTTTGCAAGGTGGAAATCAAGGTATCCAGATGTTGCCTTTCTCGAGTTAGATACTCCAACTGCCTAGTCAAATGGGGCAATAAATCTGTCCTTTCTTCCTTTAACAGCTCTGCTATTTTCTCTAAAGAAAAGCCTAGATATTTGTAGTAAAGAATGACCTGAAGGCGTTCTAAATCCTCTTGACTGTATGTTCGATAGCCGTTTTCCGACTTTAAGGGGACCAAGAGTCCTATCTTGTCATAGTGGTGCAGGGTCTTGACAGAGACACCTGAAAGCTGCGCAGCTTCTTTTATATGGTACATGATTTCCTCCTTACAATGATAGTATAACCCCTCCCCTTAGGTCAGAGTCAAGTATTTTTGCGAAAATTTTTTAACTTTATGAGAAAACTGTGAAAACTTGAAAATGGTTTTCTTGACAGACTTCAGAAAACATGATAGGATAGTCAAGTCTATCAATCAAACAGAAGGCTCATAAAGAGCCATTGAGAGAAGGCTATTTGACAACTCAAGTAGCCTTTTCTTATTTTAAAAACAAAATTGGAGTTTAACTATGTCAGAAAAATCGCAATGGGGCTCGAAACTTGGCTTTATTCTAGCATCTGCTGGCTCAGCCATCGGTCTTGGTGCCGTTTGGAAGTTTCCCTACATGACTGCTGCTAATGGCGGTGGAGGCTTTTTACTGGTCTTTCTCATTTCTACCATTTTAATCGGTTTTCCTCTCCTGCTTGCTGAATTTGCCCTTGGCCGTAGTGCTGGTGTTTCGGCTATCAAAACCTTTGGAAAACTTGGCAAGAATAACAAGTACAACTTTATCGGTTGGATTGGTGCCTTTGCCCTCTTTATCCTCTTATCCTTTTACAGTGTTATTGGAGGTTGGATTTTAGTCTATCTAGGCATTGAGTTTGGGAAATTGTTCCAACTTGGCGGAACGGATGATTATGCTCAGTTATTTACTTCGATCATTTCAAATCCAGCCATTGCTCTAGGGGCTCAAGCTGCCTTTATCTTGTTGAATATCTTTATTGTATCACGTGGGGTTCAAAAAGGAATTGAAAGAGCCTCAAAGGTTATGATGCCCCTGCTCTTTATCATTTTTGTCATTATCATTGGACGCTCTCTCAGTTTGCCAAATGCCATGGAAGGCGTTCTCTACTTCCTCAAACCAGACTTTTCAAAACTGACCAGTGCTGGTCTCCTCTATGCTCTGGGACAATCTTTCTTTGCCCTCTCACTTGGGGTTACAGCCATGCTGACCTATGCGTCCTACTTAGACAAGAAAACCAATCTGGTCCAATCAGGGATTTCCATTGTAGCCATGAACATCTCGGTATCCATCATGGCAGGTCTAGCCATTTTCCCAGCCATGTCAGCCTTCAATATCCAGTCTGAAGGGGGACCTAGCCTGCTCTTTATCGTCTTGCCTCAACTCTTTGACAAGATGCCTTTTGGAACCATTTTCTACATCCTCTTCCTCTTGCTCTTCCTTTTTGCGACAGTCACTTCTTCTGTCGTCATGCTGGAGATCAATGTGGGTAATATCACCAATCAGGATAACAGCAAACGTTCCAAATGGAGTACCATTTTAGGGATTTTAACCTTTGTTTTTGGAATTCCTTCAGCCCTATCTTACGGTGTTATGGCGGATATTCATATTTTTGGAAAGACCTTCTTTGATGCCATGGATTTCTTGGTATCCAATCTCCTCATGCCATTTGGAGCTTTCTGCCTTTCTCTCTTTACAGGCTACATCTTTAAGAAAGCACTTGCCCAGGAGGAACTCCATCTTGATAAAACAGCATGGAAACAGGAACTTTTCCAAGTCTGGCTCTTCCTTCTCCGTTTCGTCACTCCAATTATCATCATTGTGGTCTTTATCGCCCAATTTATGTAATCAAAAAGGACTTGAGTAGTAAACTCAGGCCCTTTCTTTTTTTATGGATGGCTAACAATCAATTCCAAACCTTGCCCTTCCAAGGTCCAAGCTTCAACATCACTTGGTAGGATAAAGTGACTGCCTTTTTGGATTGGATAGTTTGTCCCATCAACAGACAGTTGACCTTGACCAGCTAAGACGCTGAACAGGCTGTAGTCAGCTGTCTTTTCAAAGTCAACTTTTCCAGTGATTTCCCACTTGTAAACGGCGAAGAAATCATTAGAGACAAGTAAAGTTGAACGCAAATCATCTGCCTTAACAGTCACAGGACGGCTGTTAGCAGGCTCTCCAATGTTTAAAACATCGATGGATTTTTCAAGGTGAAGCTCACGCAAGTTACCCTTGTCGTCCTTGCGGTCAAAGTCATAGACACGGTAGGTGGTATCGCTAGACTGCTGGGTTTCAAGAATCAAGATACCTGCGCCGATAGCGTGCATGGTGCCACTTGGTACATAGAAGAAATCTCCAGCCTTGACAGGGACTTTGGTAAGCAAGCCATCCCAGTTCTTGTCCTCAATTTGCTGACGGAGTTCTTCTTTTGACTTGGCATTGTGACCATAGATAATCTCTGAACCTTCATCTGCTGCGATGATGTACCAGCACTCTGTTTTTCCGAGCTCGCCTTCATGTTCTAATCCATAGGCATCGTCTGGGTGAACTTGGACGCTGAGCCAGTCATTGGCATCAAGAATTTTGGTCAACAGTGGAAATACAGGCTCTGGACGGTTGCCAAACAATTCACGGTGCTCCGCATACAAAGTAGCGAGGTCTGTTCCCTCAAAGAGCCCATTAGCGACCTTTGAAACCCCATTTGGGTGAGCTGAGATAGCCCAGTATTCCCCGATTTTTTCACTTGGAATGTCGTAGCCAAACTCATCACGTAGCTTGGTTCCTCCCCAGATTTTTTCTTGCATAACTGATTGTAAAAATAATGGTTCTGACATCTTATTCTCCTGTCTGATTTTTCTCCCCTCATTATAGCAAAAAGCTCGATTTAATTGAACTCTTTTTCACATCATATAAAGTAGGGAGAAGATTTTATAAAAATAGTGAACAAATGTGCTCTACTCAATACTTGCACCATTGCTGGCAATGACATCCTTATACCAGTAGAAGGATTTCTTCTTGCTCCGTTTGAGACTTCCTTGACCTGCATTATCACGATCCACATAGATAAAACCATAGCGCTTGTTCATTTCGCCTGTTCCAGCAGAAACCAGATCGATACAACCCCAGGTCGTATAACCGAGCAAGTCAACTCCATCTTGGTAAATGGCATCTCGCATAGCCTTGATGTGGGCCTCTAGATAAGCTATCCGATAGTCATCTGCTACATAACCATTCTCATCTGGTGTGTCCATAGCACCGAGTCCATTTTCTACGATGAACATAGGCTTTTGGTAACGATCCCAGATGGCATTGAGGGTGATACGAAGGCCAAGTGGGTCAATCTGCCAACCCCATTCTGAGGATTCAAGATAAGGATTTTCGAGAGAGGCAAAGACATTTCCAGCAGTCAGATCCCTCACCTCTGGATCGCCCGAGGCCACTCGACTCGCATAGTAAGAGAAGGAAACAAAGTCAACAGTGTGATTCTTCAACAAGTCCAAATCTTCTGCCGTCATTTGAATCTCAATACCCCCGCGCTCCCACTGCTTCTTGGCGTAGTTTGGGTATTCCCCACGCGCTTGAACATCAATGAAGAAGTAACTCTTGCGATCTTCCTCCATGGCTGCCCAGTAGTCTCTCGGATGAGCTGTGTTAGGATAGTATTGCCCTGCAGCTAACATACATCCCACCTTGTTTTCTGGGTCAATTTCGTGGGCAATTTTCGTCGCAAGGGCTGAAGCCACCAACTCATGGTGAGCCGCTTGATATTTGACCTGTTCTTGATTTTCTCCTTCTTCAAAACAGAGACCAGCTCCCATAAAGGGCGCATGGAAAATCATATTAATTTCGTTAAAGGTAAGCCAGTATTTGACCAAACCCTTATAACGGGTAAAGAGTGTACGACAAAGTTTTTCATAGAAGTCTAACATCCGACGATTGCGTCAACCACCGTATTCTTCAATCAAATGCATAGGACAGTCGAAATGCGTAATAGTCACCAGAGGTTGGATCCCATACTTGTGACACTCCTTAAATAAATCCTCATAAAAGGCTAGACCAGCTTCATTTGGCTCTGCTTCATCTCCCTTAGGAAAAATCCGAGTCCAAGCAATGGAAAGTCGATAAGTCTTAAAGCCCATTTCTGCAAAAAGCGCAATATCTTCCTTGTAATGATGGTACATATCAATGGCTTCCTTGGATGGGTAAAAATAACCCTCCTCAAACGAAAACATCTTTTTCTGACCCGTGATAATGGCTTCACGATCTGGACCGATGGGGACGACATCAACGTTAGCTAAACCACGACCATCGAGATTATAAGCACCCTCACATTGATTAGCCGCCGTTGCACCACCCCAGAGAAATCCTTCTGGAAATTGTAGTATTTCTGTCATCACTTTACCTCGATTGATTTGCTAATTCTAGTATACCATGAAAAGTAGTGAAAGTTTGATACTGTTCTATATTATTCCATTAGCTGAACCTCACTTTTAGAGTACATTTCAATCCTATCACTACTTCTTGTTATTTTCTACATTTTCCCAGAGGTTAGTCGTTTCATTCTTGCTACCAAAAAAGTGAGAACTATTAGGAAAATATAGCCTAACTCAAATAATCCATTTCTTTTCTTCTCTCCTGTATTTGGGAGGTTTCTTTTTTGTTCTGGCTTATTCGAATCCTTTGTTTCGACACTATTTTCTTTCGCTTTTATTTGTGTCTTATCTACACCTAAAGGAGAAATAGAAGCGTCAGGATTCTCTACTTTATTTTCCTCATTTTCTTTACCTCCACCCATATTCGATTGATTGTTTTCAGTAGGCGAAGCAGTGTTATGGTCTTCCGTAGGCTTTTTCTCTTGAGTCAATTCAGATAAATTCTTCACAAAACTAACCAGCTCTATGCTAACAAAACCAGTTTGTTTTTGTTGTGACTGCCCAGTAAATTCAATACCAATTTCTTTAACACTATCACGATTTTTAATTCCACTAATATCAAATCTTAATTCTGTCAACTCATCTGAAACCTTTTGGGCTTCTGAATTCACCCATTGCCAACTGTCGCCAACTTTTAAAAATAGTTTAGCTGATACAGGCACTGTTGTTTTCACACGTGCCACATACCAATCATAACTACTCAAGTCCTGACCTTTTGTCAGTTTCACCTCAGTCTTCTCACCTGATTCAGCATTTACCTGAGCTACTAGTTGTTTTTCTTTGACATGAATATCCGGCCCCTGCCAATCTAATGAATCACCTTCAAATGTATAGGTCAAAGGTTGGTATTTTTTCTCACCTTCCTTATCTGGAACAGGTGGTAACTGAGAATCTTTGATTGCTTCAATAGTGTCAAACTCAATACTTCCTACTCCTTTTTCTCCCCCCACATAAAAGGCGAATTGTGTCACTTTTTTTAAGCGTTCCTTTGTAATGCGTGCTTCTTGATGACTTTCCCAACCTGCTGGTTTAAATTCAGAAAATGGAATGGTCACTTTTCCATCTCTCGCTTGAGCAAGATCAATATCTTTTTCAAAACTAACTCCCCCAATCTGAACTTGAACAGTCAAATGCTGTTTAGGATGGGCCGTTGTTTTCATTTCAAAAGTAAGAGCATTCCGATCTTCCCAGTTCTTATCAAAAGAAAGCTGACGTCCCGCATAGCCATTATTTGCAATCGTATAGTCATATCGCATCTTATACTTTCCTTGTTCCGCTGCTGGTTGCAGAGAAAGTGAGATGGGATCTCCATTTGAAGAGTAAGCTTTTTCTAACAGACTATCTTCCCCCAGATAATTTTCAAAATCATCTACTAAATAGGGTGACGGTTGTACTTTCTTAGTATTTACAAAAAGTGTATAAGATTGAGTTTCTACTAAACCATTTTTATCATAGTATCTCAAAGTTAAAGTATGAGCTTTCTTATCTATACTATCTGATATCTGTAATTCCCCCTGGAAATAATCACCTACTCTTGATAATTCCCTTTCCTCACCAGCAAATACATAGGTTACTCGACTGTCCTCAGGAAGACCCTTGGTAACTATAGTTGATTTTCTTGACTCTACAAGAGAATGATCTGCCGGTCGAATCAAATAACGCTGGCTCTTTCTTTCACTTACAGGTATTATTTTATTTGTCCCATAAATCTTACCAACTTCATTTCGAAAAAGAGTATGATTATCTTTATAGAAGTCTTGGAAATCCTTCAATGACTCATGATTTCCACCTAAGTTTCCATTAATGTCTTTATAAGGAGTATAAAGATTATTAACTGTGTCAAAATTAGCCCAAGTCATCATATAAGCAATCTTTGAAGCTTCCGAATCTCCATTGATAGCCTTAAAAATCCGAGTATACCAATCCAGCGTATTTCCTTTTTCTTTCAGTCCTTGTGCACTATAGCCAAACTCTGTTAATGCAGCAATCTTACCCTTAGACTCAGCTAGAGAAACAATTTTATTAAGATCCTTTAACAAGGATGAAATATAAGCTTCCGATCCAGCATTCTCTTTGTTATCATAACTATCAATGCCAAAAACATCAACATAATCATCACCCGGATAAGTTTTCAAATAGCGATCATTGCCTGCTCCAGGAGAGTAAGCATATAAAATATTATGAACGCCTTTTTTATCCCTCAAGTACTCTACAGTATAACGATACAAAGCCTTGTACTGCTCTGGGTTAGTCGTACTTTCTCCCCACCAGAACCAACTGCCTGTTTGTTCATGAAATGGTCTAAAAATAAAGGGAATAGACTTATTGTCGGTGGTTTTCAAGCTATGAGCTAACGTTGCAATATTGTCTAACCAAGCGTTGAACTTATCATTTGCCTTCCCTCCAGGTAATATTTCGTTCACTACATCTCCTGATGTATCTTTAAAATCTCCACCAGTCACAAAATTATAAGGATGGGTACTGAGAGTTAAAATTCCCCCGAGATTGTGGGCCTTTTTCATAGATTGGCTGAGATTTTGAATACTTTGTTGAACATCTCCCTCAACACCAGGTTTCTCGTGTCCATCAATTGAAAGAGTGTCCCAACCAAATACTGCTGGATAATCTCCAACTGCATTTTTCACATCAGACTCTTCTGAAGCAATCCTTTGACCTTTTTCTGTCAGCGTCACTCCTTCATCTAGCGCATGTTGTTGTCCAAATAAAACTTCTTTTTTCCCATTCAACTCTTTTAAGTAGTTAAATAACTCTTTTGTTTCTTGTGTTGCTTGGGTATCAACAATAGCTATCTTATTCTCCTCGGCCTTCTTTTCAGAAGAGGGGGCATTAGTTTCCGATGCTTTACCAGTTACTGGAGTAATTTCTTCGTTTACCTCTCCAGTAGCTTCTTTTTCTTCTACTTTTTCAACACGAGGTGTTTCTACAGTCACTGTATTTTCATCTGTAGAAACAGGTACTGAATTTTCTGCGGCTAATACAGAGGGAGCTAGTAGTAAACTAGTTCCTAGTGTAAGACCTAGGATAAATTGTCTTTTCATGAATTGCTTCCTTTTTTATTCTAAAAAAAGAGAAACAGATGCCATTCGCAGGCTCTATCAAGCATCCGCTCACGAATCCGTTTCTCTTCTGTTTAATCTATTGCATTTTTTTCAATGACTCCTTTGAGCCAGTATCCTGATTTTTTGATGGTTTTAACTTGCGTATGAATGTCATTTGAAATTAGACCATAACGGTTGCGATAGGCATTTGTCCAAGACCAACAGTCAATAGGCGTCCACAAGTGATAACCAAAACAGTTTGATCCTTCTTGGATTCCCTTGTGAAGCCAGTCCAAATGTTCCTTGATAAAGTTAATACGATAATCGTCTTGGATTTGTCCATTTTCATCCATGAAACGTTCTTCTCGAGAAACTCCCATTCCATTTTCTGATACGAACCATGGTATGTTCTTGTAATTGTCTCTCACATTTACAGCGATATCATATAAGGCTTTGGGATAAATTTCCCAACCCTTGTCAATGTTCATTCTGCGTCCAGGCATGTCGTAATTATCATAGTAACGACTTGGAAGCCAGTCCCCAACTGAGTCTGGAGAGATATCTGGTCTCTTTACACGATTTGGATGATAGAAATTCACCCCTAAGAAATCAACTGTATTAGTAGCAAAAAGTTCTTCGTCGCCATCTTCTGTTTTCCAAAGGACTCCGTCTTTTTCAAGGACTGAAACAAGCTCCTCTGGAAAATGTCCATGTACTGCAGGCTCCAAGAACATCTTGTTATTCCAAAGTTCTGCAAAATGAGCCGCAGCTTGATCTTCTGGTTCTTCAGAAGCCGCATAGGTAGGAGTTAGATTTAAAACAGTACCGATACGTCCACCTTCTTTATCAAATCCCTTTTCACGGTAGAGTTGAATTGTTTTAGCTGTTGCTAAGTTCAAATGATAGGCTACCTGCACCGCTTTTTTACCATCTACTAGCTTTGGATAGTGGAATTGGTAGAGGTACTCACCATCAACGACTACCATTGGTTCATTATGAACCACCCATTCCTTTACTCTATCACCAAAGTATTGGAAACACTTTTCTGCAAATCCGATAAAAAGTTCCACTACATGACGAGATTCCCACCCCCCATATTTGTGGTAAAGTTCCACTGGAATATCAAAATGATGAAGGTTAAAAATAGGACGGATACCGTTCTCTAAAAAGGTATCAATGACGCGATTGTAATAGTCTACTGCCTGAAGATTAACCGTATTCGTCTCTAAATCATCGATTAATCGCGTCCACTGGATAGATGTGCGTACGCTATTTAGGCCAACTTCTTTCATTTTTGCAATATCATCCGCATAACTATGATAGAAGTTTGAAGCCGTATCTGGTCCTACATAGTTATAAAAAGCTTCTGGCTCCATATCATACCAGTAGTCAAACATATTTTTATGTTTTTTGTCAAAACGACCTTCACTTTGAGGACCTGACGTTGCAGCTCCCCACCAAAAATTTTCTGGAAATTGTCTCATAGAATCACTTCTCTTTCAAATAATTTTTTTCTTATAAAATCTTGATATTGTGGCAGATACTCATGTCCATATTCTGGATAAAACAGAATTTCCTGGATAGTTTTTGCCTGATTAATAACAGCGAATTGAGTTTTTGGATGACAAACAGAATCATCAAGCGCCATCGCCCAATAGATTTCTCCCTCAATCCTTGGTACCAAATATTGAATGTCAATATAATCTAGAGTTGAAAAAATCTCATCTTCTCGCTGATGACGAGGATCTCTTTGTCGAAACCAATAGGCTAGTTCCTCGTAAGCGGATTGATTTACATCTAAACGATAAGCCTCACGATAATCACTAAGAAAAGGATATTGCACAAAAACTTTCGAAACAGATGGCATCAAAGCTGCACAAACGAGAGCCAAGGCTCCACCTTGAGATACTCCATAGGACACTATTCTACTAGAATCAACCTCAGGCATCGTCATTATAATTTTTGTCAATTGATAAACATCCTGAAAGATGGAGCGATAAAAAAGGTTCTCTGCACCTTCTTCTATTCCTCGAATTAAATGTCCTCTCAAAGTAGCATATTTGGTGGAAGATCCATCTTCTGATATCCCGCCTTGACCACGAACATCCATGGCAAAGACAATCATCCCTTCTGAGGCCAGACCTATTTTATCACTCCAGTCACCTGAGCTCGAATGGTAACCATGAAACTGGAGAAGGGCTGGGAGTGGTTTCATATATTTCTTGGGATAAACCATCTGGCAAGAAACTTTAGAACCACCAACTCCCCTAAAAGTAAGAAGAAAGCAATCAACTTGTTTGGAAGGGAGAAGCATTTTCTCCAGTTGATATTCTGTTCCCAAGGTGTCAACTTCTAACTTCGCTTTATCCCAAAAATTATCAAAATCAACTGGTTTCTTCTGGCTTCCATTATAATTTCCCCACTTTGAGATTACTTCTTCTTTCAACATATCACTTGCCTACTTCTACTCTCTTAAAAATTTCACTAGCAATAAACTGAGCCCCTTGAGGGGTAGGATGCACCCCATCCTCACCCGTCAGCGATTTGGCTCCAACTTTGATAGCTTCTTCATTAATCAACCCATCTAAAGGAACAAATTCTAACTGGAACTCCTGAGCAAGTTTTCGAACCACCTGAATTTTTTTGTCTAAATCCACTCTCCAGCTTTCTCGATCGCTTGGCTCAGGTAGAACAAAAGGCTCCATTAATAGGATACGATGAATTCCCGCTTTCTGTAACTGTGTTAGTAATTTTCTATACTCCGTTGCAAATCGTTTTTCTTCTTTTTCACTTCCGAAAGATTGTTGGCCTACTTGGTGCCAAACATCGTTAATCCCAATAAGTAAAAAGACAACATCTGGTTTCAAATCCAAACAATCACGAATGCGATTATTTAGGTCATGAATATGATTGCCTCCAATTCCACGATTAAAGTAATAAAAATCTGATTCAGGGAATCTCTCAGTCAACATCTGACTAAGAGCTGCAACATAACCATTACCTAGACTTGTTTTATCTTCTCTATTTCGCCCCCATTCAGTGATACTATCCCCAAAGAAGACAATTCTATCATTCTTTTTTAGCTTCATTGCTCGCCCCCTGTGATTGAAAATGAGCTACAGCACCTAAAAGATTGGCATCATTGAAATATTGACATCTTTCTAATTGAAATTTCAGTTCTGTCGCATTATTATTTTTCAACAATTTACGGACACGTCTGTCAATTTCTCCTAACAATTCCTCCTGTTTGGATAAACCACCACCAAGCACAACGAGTTCTGGATCTAAAACTACTAAAACATTGTAGATTCCGAGAGCTAGGCTATCATATAAATCTGAAACTGCATTTTGAGCAGCGATAACTCCCTGATCCGCCAATGAAAATAAATCCTTACCTGAGAAAGATGAAGAAATAGACTGAGATTCTGCATACCGTTTCGCGCTCTGAACTGGACTAGCCAACACGCTCAAGGTCTCGTCACCTCTAAGTTGCATGCGACCAAATTCACCACCGAAAAGACTATTCCCCTTGTGCAATTTACGGTTTAAGACAAGCGCCCCACCTATTCCTGAACCTATGATGAAGAAGACAGCGTCCTTCACAGATTTTGCAACACCAAATTCAACCTCTGCAAGAGCCGCACAATTCGCATCGTTTTCGATTGATACAGGTAAGCCTAATGTTTCTTCTAGTTCTTTCACAATTTCAAAACGATGAATATAAGGAATAGCACTGCTGCCATAAATAATGCCTGCTTCTGAGTCTACTGACCCTGGTGAGCTAAATGCAGCCCCCTCTAAAGATTCATCTAAAAATTGATTGCGAACTGTAAGCAAGGTTCCCTTCATTTCTTCCCAAGTCGCAGGAGTAGGAAAAGAGTTTGTTTGCTCTAATGCTCCGTCCCGGAACAGTCCATATTTAACAGCTGTTCCCCCCATATCAAATGCTAGAATGGCCATGATTTCTCCTTTAGTAGTGTGTGACCATCATCTCAACTGAGAACTGGTCATATCGATGAACACTGATGGAATACTCAAATTGAACACCTGTATTTAAATACCCAATCTGCTCGGCAATGCCAACTGGATCGCCATGTTCCAAAGCCAACTCATCTGCTTCAAAATCAGTCGCTTTGCGTACAGAAATCGTTCGATGCCCACTCTGAATTTTCAATCCTAATTTTTCTTCAATGTATTCATAAATAGAACCTTCTACATCAGCTTTCGTCAGTCCTAGAATAACATCTAAGGGCATATAGGTTTTTTCAATGACTGTTGGCTTGCCATCAACTAAACGAACCCTGTATATCTCATAGACTGGGGTTCCTTCAGTCAGATTGAGCTTACGGCTGACCAATTGAGAAGCCTGTACAACTGAGAAGGACAAAACCTTACTGGTAACCTTCTTATCAGGGTTAAAGGCTGTTGTCCCACGCATCTGGTTATCAACAATCAGGCGTTCCCTATCCTCAACAGACAAAGATTTTACAAAAGTTCCTGCTCCACGGCGTTTGATAATCAGCCCTTCTCCGACCAAGATATCTAGGGCTTTCTTTACAGTTAATTTACTTGCGGCAAATTCATCTCCCATTTCCTTCTCGGAGGGGAGCTTTTGGTCCGATACATAATCACCTTCGATAATTCGCTTGCGAATACTATTTGCTATGATTTTATATTTTTCCATTTTATATCCATTCTAACTCTCCGAGAAGAGATGTATTAATCTTGAGCCTTGAGATAGAAAATCCTTGAATGAAAATCTCCTGGCATTTCGCGAGACCAATATTCCTGTTCACGTCCAATGTAATTTTGATTGAGAAGCAATCCGATATTCTCCAAATCTGCACCAGATCTCACTTGGTCAATGTATTTTTCTTTAATATGGTAGCGAGTATGACTATCTAGTCCAGACAGTTTTAAACGCTTATAGTTTGGATTGGGCTCAGCCAAAATCTGATAATGCGCTACCAAAGCTTCCTTTTTATCTTTACTAACAACCATCCAAGCAACTCGATTCATATCGTATGTCTCCAAACGATAGAAATCCCCTTGATAAATGAGTTCTTGGTATTTCTTGTAATCCTTGATTTGTGTCTTGATTTCATCCTTTTCAGATTGAGTCAATCGAGTTGGATCCAACTCATATCCAAAGGTTCCAAAGAACGCAACTGCTTTTCTCATTTCAAGAGAAGTTATTCTTGCTACCTGATGATTTGGGACTGCGGAAACATGACTACCCATGCTAGAGATTGGATAGACCATAGATAGGCCACTTTGAATGGATAAGCGCTCAACCGCATCCGTATCATCACTGGCCCAAATTTGTGGACTATAATAAAGCATTCCTGCATCAAAACGAGCTCCTCCACCAGCACAGGATTCGATCAGAATTTCTGGATACTCCTTCACTAGGCGTTCATAAAGAGAGTAAACCCCGAGAATATAGCGATGAAGAACTTCTCCTTGTTGGTTGCTAGATAAAACTTGAGAAAAAGCTTCTGAAATGTAGCGATTCATGTCTAATTTCAAATAATCTATCTGAACATTGGATAAAATTTCTTTCATCTGTTGAAAAATATCTTCTACAACTTTTGGATTGCCAAAATCCAAAACATACTGGTTTCGACCATGAGAAATATTTTTTGCAGGATTTCCAATCACCCATTCAGGATGTTCTTTATAAATGGAAGTATCCTTCGAAACCATTTCTGGTTCAAACCATAAACCAAACAAGAGGCCCTCTTGATGAACTTTTTCCGAAAAAGCTTTTAGCCCTGACGGGAATTTTTCTAAGTTTTCTTTCCAATTTCCTAATGAGCCTGAATCACTATTTCGGTTTCCAAACCATCCATCGTCTAGGACAAATAAATCGATGCCTAGATCCTTAGCTTCTTTGACAATCTCTAACAACTTATCTTCTGTAAAATCAAAATAGGTTGCTTCCCAGTTATTAATCAAAACAGGTCGTTTACGATTTTTCCAAGAACTGCGAATCAAATGCTTTCTATAGAAACGATGAAAGGTTTGACTCATTTGATTAAAACCTTGGTTGCTAAAGACCATCACTGCCTCTGGAGCAACAAACTCTTCACCTGCTCTCAAAGTCCATCTAAATTGAAATGGATTGATTCCCAGCTGAATACGCAAAATATCATAGTTATCTCGTTCAATTTGAGCTAGAAAGTTGCCACTGTAAATCAAGTTAAAACCATAGACATTTCCCTGATACTCTGTCGTAGTCTTTTGACACAAAGCCACGAAAGGATTGTGCATATGGCTGCTTGCACCCCGTGTACTTGATACTTGTTGAACACCTATATGAATACCTTCTCTACTGATATGAGCTTCTCGAGCCCAAGCACCATTTAGGTGAAGCCAGTCATAATTTTCGTTTGGTAAATCTAGATTTAAACTCATCAAACGATGAATGGAAATTGGTTCTACACCAGCATTTTCTATCCTTGCCTGCCTCGTCAAAACAGATTCATCAAGATAGAGTGAATAGGTTAGGTATAAGTAAACCTCCGAATAGCGGTCTTTCAACTTAACCTCTAATTGCTCTACTTGATTCTTATCACCAAAAGTTCCTGGCAAAGGTCCTTCTACTAATTTTCCATTTACTATCCGATAGGAATGATATTGAAATTGACTGATTCGATCACCAGATTCATATTCAATTTCAATCGCAGGATAACGAAAATCTGTCGTTCCGAAGCTCGGAACTTCTTGTTTAATATGCTCCAAGGAAGTCAATTGACTCCCTTCAACCAAGTTGTTGGATGGGCGAATCTCACGTTCAATAAGAAAACCAAAATCCCCCTGTTGGGGAATCCGCTCTCCAAAGTACAATTGTTCGAGCACTCCCGTATCTTCCATTACACGGAAGATATAGCTTACTTGTTCATTTTGTAAGTGAAATAGTTTTTGATTGTCATCGACAAAAATCATGTCGCACTCCTCTTTTCGAATTTTTGATAAAATTGGATTGTCTTGAAATACAATCCCGGAAGTATCATCCAACCAATAATATTTTGAGTTAAAGAGTACCAAAATAAAAGTAGCAAACAGAGAAGAAGACCTAGAGCAAAGATCCAACTACGACGAAACCAAGTTAGGGTTTGTTCTCCACTATTCTCTTTAAATTGGCTAAAAATGCTTCCTATGATAAAGCAGATAGCCCAGAAGATTGTTGATCCAAGAAAAAGAATTCGGGACACATCTCCCATCCTCTGAATAAACAATAACCAAGAAGCTAGACTAAGAGTCAAACTGGTTGATAGGAGGAAAGAGAAAAATCGATCTGAACCTGAAGCTGGTACTTTTTGTTTGAGAAACCTTAGCAAGGAATGTTCTGTCGATGAAGTAGACTCTACATACGAAAATGTTAATTTCATTGCAGGGATCCAAGCATAGACAAATCCCCTTTTAAAGAGTGTCGTCCAAAATACTAACGATGCTTGGACAACCAACAAACAAGTATCCGCAAACAGCTTGAGCTTCGATTTTTTCTCTGTCATCTAATTCACTCCTCCTAATTATTTGACTGCACCAGATACTCCGTTGTAGATGTATTTTTGTAGTGTCAGGAAGACAATCAAAATAGGTAAAATTACAATCACAACGCCTGCCAAAATAACCGGCCAGTTCGTTCCATATGGTCCCTTAAAAGCAAAGAGTGCAGTTGAAATAACTTTCAAATTCCGATCTGGCATATAAAGGAAGGGACTATAAAAATCATTATAGACACCAACCCCTGAAATGATAAGCATAGTAACGATAGGAGCCTTCAAATTTGGCAAAATGATGCGCCAGAAGATTCCAAAGTACCCTGCACCATCCAGAAAAGCTGACTCATCCAAAGAAATTGGGATTTCATCTAAATATTGAAGAAATACATATACTGAGATAACATCTGTACCTAGATTCAGCAAAATAACTGACCAAATCTTATTGAACAATCCAAGAGAATTAATGATTTGGAAAGTAGCCACCTGACTAGTAATCCCAGGAATCAGCATTGCCAGTACGAATAATGTTAAAATCGGTTTCTTCAATTTAAAATCAAATCGACTCATAGCATAAGCAAACATAGAAGCCAAGGTCAGCTTTCCTAACATACTTACTACAAATATAATCAAAGTATTTTTAAAGCCCAACAACATTTGACCATTGACAAAGGCTGTTTTGTAATTTGAAAAATCAAGTGACTTGGGCAATTCTAAAACGCCACTAGTTAAAAATTCTTGATTTGATTTGAAAGAACCAATGAATACCACCAAGATAGGTAATAAAGCAACGATTGCCCCAGCTATTAAGACAAGGTATTGAAAACATTTCCCTACCGTAATTCTTTTGCTTTTCATACTTTCCGTTTCCTTTCTTGTGTAGCGTATTTTTGAACCAATGAAACAACGATTACAATCACAAGTAAGATGATCGCCATTGCAGAGGCTAAACCAACTTTATTATATTTAAAGGCTGTATCAATTGTTTGGATAACAAATGTGGTTGTACCATTTGAACCACCCGTCATGATATAAGGAATATCAAAGACGCTAAGGGAACCACTAACTCCCAAAATAATATTTAAGAAGATAATGTTTCGGATACTTGGCATAATGATGTATCGAAACTGATTCCATCTATTAGCACCGTCAATCTCAGCTGCCTCATATACTTCAGGGTTGATAGACTGGATTGCCCCTAAAAAGACAAGAAAGTTAAATCCAGTATAGCGCCAAACTGATGTGAAGGCAAGGGAAATATTATTAATCGAGCGGTCCCCTAGCCATAAATGAATTTGGTCTCCAAGACCGATTGCTTTCAAGACTGTATCAAGTGTTCCATCCCCCTTAAAGAAGTATAGAAAAATGAAACCAATAGCAACCCCATTCAGCAAATAAGGGAAGAATAAGATCCCTTTCCATAGATTGGCAAATTTCACCTTGAATGAAAGGATGGTTGCAAATAGCAATGCTAGAGCCAACTGTAAGAAGGTCGCTAGGAAATAATAGAGACTTGTTTTAAAAACTGTAAAGTAGTTCGGATTTGTCAATACAGTTTTGTAGTTTTCAAGACCTACAAATTTGGGATTTGTACTATAGCCATTCCAGTCTTGTAAACTATACTGAAACATTTTTAATAAAGGGTAGTAAGAAAAAGTTAAAATTAGTAAAACTGGAATAATAGTGAAGCAAAAAATCACAAGATTCTTTTCGAAATTCTTCCCAAATGATTTTCTCACCATACGGATCCTCCTTCAATAGATAAGGGAGCGGAATGCCTAGTATCATCCTTCAGTTTCCACTCCCGTATTTGATTAGTTTGTTGCTATTTTTGAAATTGCATCAGACCAACGTTGGTTGAAATCTTTCATGATATCTTCAAAGCTTTCTTTTGAATTACCAAGCGCTGCATCAATAATGCGTTGTTTCTCTTTATCAGTTGTACCGATACCAAGTTGAGATTCGTTATTCAAGTCACTAAAGAGTGATTCTTTTCCTTTTGGTGCTTGATTTTCTTCTACAATTTGGACGCCTGCCTTTTGACTAGATTTAAGTGAGTCTGGGTATTCTGCACCTTTAAGTGTCGGAATTCCACCATTATCTTTTGCGTAGTCTGATTCATTGACCAACCAATCAAGCAACTTGCGAGCAGCTTCTTTGTGTTTGCTGTGAACATTAATACCATAGTTATAGTCACCAGCCGAAGTCATGTATTGTTTCCCATCAGCTGCTGTTGTTGGAAATGCTTGAAATTGAATATTTTTAGCATTATCAGGATTTGCTTGTTGAACTTGTGGAACAGCCCAACTTCCCAAAACCATAACCGCGATTTTTCCATTTGCAAGATCCACTTTTGATTGTTCCCAATCTGATGTGGTTGGATCTGCTTCAACCAATTTATCTTTGGTTACTGTATAGAGCAGATTGTAGATTGTATTTAATGGTTTGCCAGAGTCAAATGGAGATTTGTCTGATGTCATTTTGAAACTGTAGTCCATATCACCTGCAACACCTGCTTTTACAAAATCCCAGTTTGACAAGGTCCAACCTGCCGCATAGTTTGTATAAAGAGGTGTCACTTCAGGATTCTTTTCTTTAATTGTTTTTAAAGCTTTTACGAAGTCTTCTGGAGTTTTAGGAAACTCTTTAATACCTGCATCTTCAAAAACTTTCATATTGACAACCATACCTGTCGCATTCAACTGGCTTGGAATACCATAGCTGACACCTTCGTAAGAACGATCGTTCAATGAAAGGTATTTTTCTGATAGTTCCGATTTTTGTCCTAAAGGCTCAAAGAAATTCGCATAATCTTGAGCCTTAATATCACCAGGAATCATTAACAAGTCACCGTAATCATCACTGTTCATACGAGTTTTAACTTGTCCAGCGTAATCAGTAATAGTTTGAATTTCCACTTTAATATCTGGATTCTTTTCATTGAATTTTTTGATGTATTCATCCCATTTGCCGTTTGCTTCCCAGTCTGTTCGATGGTTGATAAAGGTAATGGTTTCCTTTCCATCTTTCGCTTCTTGAGATCCTCCGTTTGAGCATCCTACCAAGACCATTGAAGCTAGAGTCACCACGCCAATACCTATCAAACTTTTTTTCATCAGATTTTCCTCCGTTGTTGTGTGTTTTTGTTTTAAAGATATCTTTTAATAAGATTATAGCACAATATTTTTTAAAAGTATATACTTTTATCAAAAAAGTATATACTTTTTTGAAGAAGCTAGATAGGCGCTTGTTTTTTTATAGTAGAGAAATAAATAGAACGGGCTGAATAACAAAAAAAGACCAGAATATCTGGCCTTTCAGCTTTTTTCATATACATCATTTTAAACTACAACAACCAACAATAAATAATCAGTAAAAGAAGCACCAATATAATTGGTTTCAAAGACTGACACAGCAGGACAAACTTGAGTTAGCATTACTTGTCTCATCTTCTTTCAAAAAGTATTCTAGTCCAATGAACAATTAATGATAGGTCATGTCATTTTCGATCCTCATCCTTATATACCATCTTAAAACTTCTCAATGACTGCTTCCAAATTTTGAATCACATCTTATTGGAACGACGTTTACGAATATCTTACCACACTTTATTTCTGGTGTATTATACGTGATACAGTTGAGTCTGGTATTAAAAGGAGTAACTAATTTCCTTCCTCTTTAATCTAAGTTAAATCAGAGCTGTAATAGCCGTTACTAGACCAAAAACGATACCCGGTGCATTGGCAGCTGCAAGTGGAATATCTCTTTCTTTTTTGAAAAGACCGTAGTAAACCCAGAGACTACAGTTGATTGCAGCAACCAAGGGCTGGATGAAATTTCCTTTTTGACCAGCTAGGTTGTTCATAATTTGTGGGAAGTAAGACACGTACATCATAACAGACATGAAGGTCGCTACCCAACCCAAAACTTTCATTTGTTTTTCAGACATTTTCAAAACCTCTTTCATTTTTATGAATCATATTTTATAATCTTTTTCCAAAACAATCAAGACTTTGATGCTTTTGTTATGAAGATGTAAACTATCACAATCTTGTGATAAGAAAAAGACCGGATTGCTCCGATCTTTCAATAGTTCCTATTCTCACATTCTGTTTTAAGAATAATTATGGTTAGCTTCAAATGATTAAGCGACCTATTTCATACGATAAAAATCAATCACTAGACCAGCAGGGCCTTTAACTAGTAGCGATTCTGTTCCCCAATCAGTTACAGCTGGACCGTGTAAAATCTCAGTGCCAATCTCTTTTAACCGTTGGTAATTCTGATTTAGATCCTCAATCTCGATGTGAAGAATGATTCCTGACTGAAAATTGTTCAAAGGAATCAGGTGATTTTGAGATAACATGAGACAATGACTGCCAATCGTAAACTGAGCAAAACTGTCATCAACATAATCGGCTTTTTTATCCAAAATACGCTCCAAGTTAGCACAGACCTGAGGAACATTTGAAACGATGATATCTAATTGATTTAAATTCATTTACTATCCTCCACAAAAAGACCGGATTGCTCCGATCTTTTCAAGTTCTGCTCTAAGAAAATCAAAGAATAAAATCTACAAAGTTTACATTTGATTTTCGATGAGAGGAATTATTTGATTGCGCGTGATTGCAATCCTTCTTCTTCCAAGAAGAGACGGAATGGTACGAGTTCTTCTGCTTCGTATTTTTCCTTGAAGGCTTTGATTGCTTCTTCTGAGTGAAGTTTTGGATCCAATTCAAGTACTTCTACTGGAAGTGGACGGTGTTGAGTAATGCGAGCATCGATAACAACAGTTTTACCTTCTTTGTTCAATTTAACAGCTTCTGCAACAACTGCATCGATATCTTCGATACGGTCAACTGTAAATCCAACAGCTCCTTGAGCTTCAGCGATTTTCGCGTAGTCCGCGTTAGGGAAGTCACAACCAAACAAGTGTTTGTTTGTGTCTTCGTATTTGTCCTTGATGAAGGCATATTTACCATTTGAGAAGACAACGTTGATAACTGGAAGGTCGTATTGAACGTTGGTAATCACGTCTGGGTAGCACATGTTGAATGCACCGTCACCCATGATGTTCCATACTTGGCGATCTGGATTGTCTTTCTTAGCAGCGATACCACCAGGAAGGGCAATACCCATTGTCGCAAAGAGTGGAGATGTGCGCCACATGTTCTTAGGTGTCATGTGAAGGTGACGAGTAGATGTTTGAGTAGTGTCACCTACGTCGATTGAGTAGATAGCGTCTTGGTCAGCATATTTATTAATAGCATTGTAAACTTGGTACAATTGCAATTCACCCTCAGTTTTACCTTCGAGTTTGTTCATGTAATCACGCCAGTTTTGGTTGTTCTTAACGTTTGCACGCCACCATGGAGTAGATTCAACTGGGTTCACTTTGTCAAGGATAGCTTTGGCTGCTTGACCTGCATCACCAAGGATAGAAGCGTCAAGGGCATGACGTTTACCAAGTTTGTAAGGGTCGATATCCACTTGGATGAATTTTTCAGTGTTCTTGAAGGCTTCGTAAACTTCAGCAAACGGGAAGTTTGAACCAAGGAAAAGAACTGTGTCTGCTTCAAAGACAACTTCGTTGACTGGTTTCCAACCAACACGGTAAGCAGAACCTGTCAAACCTTCATAGTTCCATTCGAAGGCTTCAAAGTTTTTACCAGTTGTGATGATTGGTGCTTTGATTTTACGTGACAATTCAGTAATCACTTCACCCGCTTTGACACCACCGTAACCAGCGTAGATAACTGGACGTTCAGCATTGTTCAAGATTTCAACCGCTTTGTCGATTTCAACTTCGTTCAAGGCAGGAGCAATGAATGAACGCTCGTATGAACCTGAACCGTAGTATGAATTTTCGTCGATTTCTTGGAAACCGAAGTTTACTGGGATTTCAACAACAGCTGGACCTTTTTTAGAAACTGCAGCACGGCAAGCTTCGTCGATTACTTTTGGCAATTGCTCTGCGTAAGCTACACGTTTGTTGTAGACAGCGATGCCGTTGTACATTGGGTTTTGGTTAAGCTCTTGGAAGGCATCCATGTTGAGTTCGTTAACAGGACGTGATCCAAGGATAGCAAGGAATGGAGTGTTATCCATAGCTGCATCGTAAACACCGTTAATCAAGTGAGTCGCACCTGGACCACCTGAACCAACTGCAACCCCGATTGAGCCGCCGAATTTAGCTTGCATAACCGCTGCAAGAGCACCTGTTTCTTCGTGGCGAACTTGCAAGAAGCGGATATCTTTGTCTTCAGCCAAAGCATCCATCAATGAGCTGAGTGTTCCTGATGGGATACCGTAGATTGTGTCTACGCCCCATGTTTTCAATACGTTGAGCATTGCTGCAGATGCAGTAATTTTCCCTTGAGTCATAATGATAACTCTCCTTCAAATATTTTTAAAACTTGATAAATCCGTTTTCATATACTAATTGGAAACGTTTCAGCAAATTTTTACTCTACTACTTTACCACATTTGTTTTGGGTCTCCTAAGAATGTGCTCAGAAGTTTTTATTCTCTATTACAGTACAGTTTGAAAACGTTTTATATAACTGTTTTATAATAAAAAGCGAGCAAGCTCGCTTTTAGTCTATTTTACTAAAGTTTAGCATGAGTGAACTGGTTAAAACAGATACAGAACTAAAGGCCATGGCAAGACCAGCCAGCTCTGGATTGAGAACGAGACCAATTCCTGAAAAGACTCCTGCTGCAATCGGAATTCCGATAACATTGTAGATAAAAGCCCAGAAGAGGTTGAGAAGAATACGATTGAAGGTTCTTTTGCTCATATCAAAGGCACGAACAACTCCTGTCAAATCATTGTGAGTAAGAACAATCCCTGCTGACTCAATGGCGATATCGGTTCCAGCTCCCATAGCAATCCCCACATCTGCTACACTGAGAGCAGGAGCGTCATTGATACCATCACCAACAAAGGCTACTTTCCCAGCCTGTTGCAGTTGATGGATTTCATGAGCTTTTTCTTCTGGCAAGACACCAGCAATAACCTCCTCAATGCCGATCTGATCTGCAATGGCACGCGCGACACCTGCATTATCTCCTGTCAGCATAACTGTTCGGAGACCACGTTTTTTCAACTGGCTGATGGCGAGCTTGGCATTTTCTTTGGGAATATCTTGCAGGGCAAGCAAGCCTTTAATTTCATTGTCAACAGCCAAGTACACAACTGTCTTAGCTTCTTTTTCCAGTTCTTCAAGTTTCTCCTGATAAGCACTCGAAATATCCATTCCATCTAGCATTTTAGCATTTCCAAGCAAGACTTGTTTCCCATTGATTTGCCCTGAAACACCTTTTCCGTGTAGGGCTTGGAAATTTTCTACAGGTTGAAGCTCAAGTCCTGCTTCACTCGCCCGTTTCACAATAGCTTGAGCCAATGGGTGTTGAGAGGCTTCTTCTAAAGAGGCAGCTAAGCCAAGCACTTCTGTCTCGTCACCGATGATATCGGTGACTACTGGTTTTCCTTCCGTCAAAGTTCCTGTCTTATCAAAGACGAGAGTTTTGACTTTCTGGATTTCCTGTAAGACGGTTCCATTCTTGAGGAGAACACCCATTTTGGCACTACGACCAGTCCCCACCATGAGGGCTGTTGGTGTTGCAAGTCCCAAGGCACAAGGGCAGGCGATAATCAAAACTGCCACCCCATAAAGAAGAGAGGCCACAAAGCTAGCCCCAAGCAAGACAAACCAAATCCAAAAAGTTAAAATCGCTAAAATGACAACTGCTGGGACAAAAATCCCTGAAATCTTATCTGTCAAATCCTGAATCGGTGCGCGGCTGGTTTGGGCTTTCTTCACAAAGTCCACAATCTGTGCCAAAACAGTCTCTGAACCAACTTTTTCTGCCCTAAAAACAAGCGTTCCACTATTATTGATGGTGGAGCCAATGACGGTATCTCCAACTGTTTTGTCTACCGGCAGGCTCTCACCTGTCACCATGGATTCGTCAATACTGGACACACCTTCGACTACAACACCATCAACCGCAATCTTTTCACCGGGACGCACTCGAATCAGATCACCTACCTTGACTTGCTCCAAGGGGACTTGAACATAGCGGTCATCACGCAAGACTTCTGCTGTTTTAGCTTGCAAGTCCAGTAGTTTCTCCACAGCTTGGGAAGTATTTTTCCGCATTTTTTCCTCAAAAACGGCTCCCAAAAGAACAAAGAAGAGGATAAATCCAGCACTTTCAAAGTAGACAGGAAGCCCAGCAAAGAGGGCTACTAGACTATAAAGATAGGCCACTAGAGTTCCCAGTGCCACCAAGGTATCCATGTTGGCATTGTGTTTTTTAAAGCTGGCCCAAGCACTCTGAATATAAGGACCACCGGCCACTAGCATGATAGGTGTTGTAGCTAAAAAGGTACCCCAATGCATGACTGGATGACTAATAGTCCCTGTCAACATCCCAATCATGAGAATCACAAGAGGCACAGTAAAGATACTAGTAATCCAAAAACGTTGCAAAAGTGACAAAGATTTTCGCGTCTTCTCAACTACGGTATAGCTTCCTTTTTGCATCTTCATGCCACATGAAAATTCATGTTGGCCTAATTCTTGAGGTGTAAAACGAATTGTCTTCTCCTCGTCCACGCCGATTGGTTCCAAGATGCCTTCTTCTTCAAAAAGAATTTCCTTATAACAGTTTGAAGGGGTGGCACGATGAAAGGTAATCTCAGCGGGAATCCCTTTTTGAAGCTGAATATGGGCAGGATGATAGCCTTTTTCAGCTGTGATACGGATTTTTTGAATGCCATTTTCTAAGTTTGCTTTCACAATTTCAGTCATAGTCTCCTCCTACTCTACAATCATCTTGCCGTGCATCATGTTCATACCACATGCAAAGCCAAACTCTCCAGCCTGTTCAGGTGTGATTTCCACTACATATTGTTCCCCCATAGGCAAGTCCGCATGCACTCCAAAGTCTGGAAAGACGATCTGATCTAGACAGGGTGAAGGGTCCTTGCGGTCAAAGACAATACGGGCTGGCACTGATTTTTTAAGAATAATCAACTCAGGCGTATAGCCCCCCATGACTTCCACTCGGATCTCTTGGTAGCCCTTTTTTTGCTGGGCCTTCTGTCCAGATTTTTCAGGCTTTTTGAAAAACCAAAACAAGATAAACGCGATAAGGGCAATACAAATAATGGTTACAATACTATTTAACATGACGTCTCCTTTACATACAATTACATTTGACTTCAGCAACTGCGCTAGCTTTTTTCTCTGAAATCACAGCTTCCAAATCTTCCAAGTCAGCTAGAGTAAAATCACATTCAGCAATCAAATCAGCCAACAAGTTCTTAATCCTACGAGAACAAACCTTGTCTTTGATATCTTGGATAAGCAAGTTTCGACTTTGATCCAGAGTTAAAAGACCTGAATAAACAAAGGATTTGCCCTCTTTTCTTCTAGTCAAACACTCTTTCTCAACTAAACGAGCCAAAAGTGTCTGAACCGTGGACTTGGACCAGTCAAACCGCTCCGCCAGAACCCTGATCAAATCTGTACTAGTCTGTTCACCTTGCATCCAAATAATCTTCATAACCTGCCATTCTGCATCTGAAATCTGCATCAGCACACCTCCAAAATCTACATTTGTCAATTACATTTATTAGTATACTCCAAAAATCTACATTTGTCAATTATAAATTTTCTTATTTCTTCGAAAAATAGAATTTTAATGATGTAACGAGAGATTTACAGTCAAATTTTACTATATAAACTATAAAAATATGCTATACTGAAGAAAAAAAGAAAACAACCACTAGGGGTGCGTAAAGCTGAGATTAACAACTGTTAGATCCCTTTGACTCAATCTAGGTAATGCTAGCTGATGGAAGTGGAAATGATAATGGGGACTAGCTGGTCTTCTATTGCTTTCCTCAAACAGACTAGCTTGTTCTTAAGAATACAAACTTCAGTTGGTTGGGAGGTTTTAGATGACTTATTTACCCGTTGCTTTGACCATTGCAGGGACTGACCCTAGTGGCGGTGCTGGCATTATGGCTGATTTAAAGTCATTCCAAGCTAGAGATGTCTATGGAATGGCCGTTGTGACCAGCCTTGTCGCTCAAAATACCAGAGGCGTTCAATTAATCGAACACGTCTCCAACCAAATGCTGGAAGCTCAATTGGATAGTGTCTTTTCGGATATCAAGCCTCAGGCTGTGAAAACAGGGATGTTGGCAACTACTGAGATCATGGAGATCATCCAACCCTATCTTAAAAAGCTTGACTGTCCCTATGTGCTGGATCCTGTTATGGTCGCTACGAGTGGGGACACCCTGATTGATTCTAGTGCCAGAGACTACCTAAAAACAAATCTGCTTCCCCATGCAACCATCATCACTCCGAATCTTCCTGAGGCAGAAGAGATTGTTGGTTTTTCGATTCATGATCCAGAAGACATGCAGCGTGCTGGTCGCCTGATTATAAAAGAATTTGGTCCTCAGTCCGTTGTTATCAAAGGTGGCCATCTTGAAGGTGGTGCCAAGGATTTCCTTTTTACCAAGGATGAACAATTTGTCTGGGAAAGTCCAAGAATTCAAACTTGTCACACCCATGGTACTGGATGTACCTTTGCTGCTGTGATTACGGCTGAACTAGCCAAGGGCAGAAGTCTTTACCAGGCAGTTGATAAGGCCAAGGCCTTTATCACAAAAGCCATCCAAGACGCTCCTCAACTCGGTCATGGTTCTGGACCAGTCAACCATACAACTTTTAAAGATTAAGAAAAAACTCTCTAGTTCCCGCAATAAGGAAATTAGAGAGTTTTTGATTAGGAAACAATGTCATCTAGCTTTGTTAAAAAGGCTTGTGTTTTTGCCTCAATATCTTCTGCCTGCATCAAATCACGTACGACAGCTACTCCAGCTATACCCGTGCCAATAAGTTGGTCAATATTCTCTGACGTCAGGCCTCCGATAGCAACTACTGGAATGGCGACCGTTTGGCAAATTGTTTTCAAGGTTGAAATCAGGGTGATGGGTGCATTTTCTTTGGTCGTAGTCGGGAAAATGGCTCCTGTTCCCAAGTAATCCGCACCCGATGTTTCTGCTTCGAGGGCTCTTTTAACTGTTTTAGCAGTGACACCGAGGATTTTTTCAGGACCTAGGACTTTGCGGGCAACCGAAACTGGTAGTTCATCGTCTCCGATATGTAGACCTGCTGCATCAACGGCAAGACAGACATCCAACCGATCATCAATAATCAAAGGTACCTGATAGGCATCTGTTATTTCCTTAACTTGTTTTGCCAGTTGATAGTATTGATTGGTAGTGAGATTTTTTTCTCGTAGTTGGATTATGGTAACACCTGAACGGCAGGCGGTCTCGACTTTTTCAAGAAATCTTTCCAAGGAATCTTGGTAGCGATTGGTTACCAGATACAGTCTAAGTGATTCTCTATTCATAAAATTCTCCTTTGATGGCATCTAGCCAGTTTTCGTCTCTTTTTAGGAGAGAGAGTTGATTTAGAACTTGGTAACGAAAATTTTCCAATCCCATTCCTTTAACAACGATTCTCTCAGCAGAGATATTGAGATAAGAGACCGCTAGGCAAGAAGCTTCAAAGGCAGTCTTTCCTTGGCTGAGAAAAACGGCTGTCAAGGCTCCAACCAAGTCTCCTGTCCCTGTTATCCAGTCTAATTCGTCACAGCCATTTCCCAATATTGCAACCTGATTCTCCGAAACGATGAGATCCTTGGGGCCAGTGACTAGGAACGACATACCAGGATAGGTCTGACACCAGTCTTTCAAGACTTGAAGCAAATCCTCAGTTTCTTGATCTTTAGCACTCGCATCAACTCCAACTCCGTGGTGTTTTAAGCCAACAAGACTTCGGATTTCTGACATATTTCCTTTAAGGACCGTGGGCTTGTATTCAAAAAGATCTCTGACTAGATCCTTACGAATGGGGGAAGCCGCAACGCCAACCGCATCTACTACCATTGGGAGAGAAGCTTGGTTTGCATAAGTAGCTGCCAGACGGATTGCTTTCTCCTTCTCAGCTGACAAATGCCCCAGATTGATAAAGAGAGCTTGGCTTTGTTTGGTAAAATCAAGAACCTCACGAGGGTCATCTGCCATGACTGGTTTGCATCCCAGAGCCAAAATGCCATTGGCCAGCATCTCACAAGAAATCTCATTGGTAATACAGTGAATCAAGGAACTGGTTGCCAGAGGGAAAGGATTTGTCAATTTCTGCATCATTCTATCCTTTCTCCAAAGAAATATCCCTGCACTTTTTTAAAGAATTCCTGCTTGATCAAAAATCGAAAGGCGAGGAAAGCTATGGCTGTACCGATCAAGGTTGCTCCGAAAAATCGAGGGGTGTAGATGAACCAGCTGAGCTTGGCAGCAGATCCCGTAAAGAGAACCATGACAGGATAGGAAACAATAGAACCGATTACCCCTGTTCCCAAGATTTCTCCTAGAGCAGAAAAGTAAAAATTTCGACCGTACTTATAAAAGAGACCTGCAAGGAGGGCTCCAAAAGTAGCTCCTGTGAGGGCCAAGGGCGGAATGCCTTGAGTAGACATACGGATGAAGGCTGTGACAGTAGCCATGACCAAGGCATAAATAGGTCCCATCAAGATCCCTGCAAGAATGTTGACTACACTGGACATCGGTGCCATCCCTTCAATTCGAAAGATGGGTGTAAGAACTACGTCAAGGGCAATCATCATGGATAAAATAGTTAATTTGTGAACTTGAAGTTGGTGGTTTCTCATTTTCTATTTCTTCTCTTTTTCTAAGGACTGCAAATCACTCGTCCATGTTTGATGTTGGTAAGCCATCTCCCAAAACTTAGCTTCCATGTGGACACTTCGATGGAAGGCCTCTAGCATTTTTTGTTTGTCCGTCTCTTCGCTTTCTCGATAGAGCTGATTGACCAGCCCTTCTTCCTCTTTAATCTGCTGTTCTAATTCATCGGTGATATAGGTTTCAATCCACTGTTGATAAAGAGGATTCGGTGATGGTTTGCGATTAAGTGCCTTGCCCAAATCATGGTATAACCAAGGACATGGGAGCAAACTAGCAAAAGCAATGCCCAGGTTTGGCTCTGCAAATTGCCGATAAATATGAGAAATGTAATGATAACAGGTTGGAGCGATTGGATGTTGCTCCATTTCCTGGTCGCTGATTCCCAATTCCTTGAAAAATTGTTGGCGGATAAATAACTCACCCTCCACTAGACTCTGGGCATTTTGTTTCAAGAGTCTTTTCATCTTTTCGTTTGAAGTCTTATCAGCCAAGAGGTGATAGGCTTCTGAAAAAGACTTCAGATAATAAGCATCTTGAATTAGGTAATAGCGGAAAATAGAAGGTTCTAACGTTCCCTCTTGTAACTGTAAAACAAAGGGATGCTGAAAGGAGGCCTGCCAAGCTTCCTTGGATAGTTCCATCGCAATATCTGTAAATTCCATAATAACTCCTTTATAAAAATAGACTGGTTTGAAGTAATAAAAAGAAAAGTAGGTAGATCAATTTTGTCCTCTGCGAAATATAAAAAGTCCGATAGCTATTCTTCATCTGTGCATGTTCGTCATATCCGTGCGCAGATAGAGCTCTCAAGTAAAGATGGCGCCACCTAAAGACTGTCATCAGAACCTTACTGTAAATCAAGGGCGACCAAACATGCAGTTTCTGACCACGCAGTAAGCACGCTTCCTTGAGAGACTTGATTTCCTGCTGAATGAGGGGAAAGGCATTGAATACCACAATCAAGGCATAGGCCCAAGAACGCGATAGTCCCTTTTGAGCCAAGTATAAGAGAAGCTCTTTTAGGGAAATACTGGAAACAAAGACAAGACCGATACAAACCGTCACAAAAGCTCTCGTCCCAAGTATCACTGCCTGCGAAGCATCCCCATGTAACTGTACTGCCCAATAGTTGGCCAAAGATGGTAAAATGGCGAGCAAGAGCATCCAAGCCAACATTTTAAATCGACGATAATAGAGCATAAAGAGGATGCAAAATGCGACTACCGAAAGATTCAGAGCAATCGAAGGAATGAAGGATGTTTCCAAGGATAAAATTAGAAAGAAGAGGCTGATAACTGGTGTCTTGGTTGCTACTTTGATCATACTACCTCACCTCCCCTAGAGTATCAATGTTCAGAGATGAGAGAGGTTTGCTGATGGTCACGTCTTGGAGATGACTGAGCCCCTCACTAGTCATCTCAATCCAATAATCAACCACAGAGATCAAGGGATCTAAACGATGGCTAATGATCAGAAAACTTATTCCTTGATTTCTCTCCTCCACAATCCACTGACAAAAATAATGGCAAGCTCTATCATCCAAACCTGCAAAAGGTTCATCCAGCAAGATTACAGAAGCCTTGCTGGTCAAGATGGTCAAGAGCTGAAGAATCTTTTGCTGGCCACCACTTAATTGGTAGGGACTCTTATCAAGAGCCTGCTCCAGATCAAAATATTGTAAAGCTTGGAAAATTCGCTGATTTCTTTCAGAGTCTGGACTATCTAATTGCAGTTCCTCTCTCAGACTGACTCGGATAAACTGCTTCTCAGCTTCCTGAACAACACCGGTCAGATCACGATACAAACCCTTTTTCTTTTTGAGAACCGATCCCTTCCAAGTAATGAGCCCTTTATACTTTTGAAATTGAAGAATAGACCGAAAGAGGGTTGATTTCCCGACACCATTATCACCCAAAATACAGGAAATTCCTTGGTAGATAGTAAAATCCGCAAACGAAAAGAGGGGGCGATTACCCAGCTCACAAGTCGTTCTGTCCATATGGAATAGTTTTGGACAAGAAGCAACTTCCTTTGAAGGGACCTGTGTCATCTCAGAGCAAGGGATTTGAAACACCTCCCTTAACTGGCCGTCTCTTAGCTCCACCATATGGTCGATATAGGCTTCATAATCTGATAAATCATGGTCACACAGGATGACTGCCTTCCCATTAGAGGCCAACTCTTTTAGAATCTCCAATATCTCGATTCTGCTCTTGCGGTCAATGGAAGCAAAGGGCTCATCCAAGAGATAGACCCTAGGATTCATAGCAAAGAGAACAGCCAAAGCAGCCTTTTGCTTTTCCCCACCTGACAAGTGATGGATGGGACGGTTCAAGATTGACTCGCAGTGACATTGCTGGACCACCTCTGCTATTTTAGAATCAATTTTCTGAACGGGATGGCCGATATTCTCCAAGGTAAAAATCAGCTCCTCAAACAAGTTCTCCATGGTAAATTGATGATTGGGATTTTGAAAGAGAATGCCAACCGTCTGGACACGTTTCACAATAGAAAGCTGACTGACCTCACTCCCATCTATCAGGACTTGACCACTATAGGGGAGAGAACTGACTTGTGCAATGACTTGAAAGAGGCTGGATTTTCCTGAACCACTGCTCCCAACTAACAAGGTAAAGGCTTGCTCATGAAAAGTAAAATCAATCGGTTCCGAAAAGATTGGGGATTGAATCCCTCTTAATTCCAGGCCCATCTATGCCTTTCCTCCAGCTGCAAACTGATGGTAGAGTTTTACAATGGCACGAACCAAGATGGTACAGAAGAAAAAGACGGAAATAAAACGCACCACCAGCAAAGAAAGGACAAAAGGAAGGGAGAAGGCATAGTAACCTAATTTAATGTATTCATAGACAAAGCTAAAAAGGGTAATCCCAATACTATTAGCAGTTAGAGAGAGCCAACTTTCATAACGATTCTTGGTCACAAGAAAGCCAAATTCACTTCCCAAACCTTGAACCAAACCGGACAAAAGAGCACCTAGACCGAATTGGCTACCATAAAGAACTTCAGCAAGCGCAGCTAGCACTTCTCCAATCGTTGCACTTCCGACTCTTGGAACAAAGATAGCTGCAATGGGCGCAGCCATACACCAGAGTCCAAAGAGGATTTCATTGGCAAAAGCCTGCAAGCCAAGGGGGGCCAAGATCAGAGTGAGGATATCAAACAGATAGCCTGAACCCACAAAAACGCCACCAAAAAAGATAGACAAGAAAGCAAGTAAAATAACATCTTTTAACTGCCATTTTTTCAACATAAAAAACTCCTTTTTTAAAGAAAAGTGGGGTATTTGCAGAGAGTTACCAAAAGGATTGCCATCAAGTCTATCCTCTTTTGATAAACAAAAAAAACTCCAATTACAAACGAGAATTAGAGTTTACCTTACAAGATTAGACAGTTCTTTTCGACATACGAAAAAAACCTTTTCACATTTCCCTTCGCCAGTATTAACTGTATCAGGTTCAATGGGTATCATCTCAGCCTAAAGCACCCCAAATGTCTTTATTATTTTATTACTGGATCAGTATAACAGAAATTGAAAGCCCTAGCAAGATATTTGACTGGAAAATATATTTATATAGTTTCTGATAACGATTTAATCTTTCTATACACGAAGAAAAGCCTCCACATCAAATGGAGACTTTCTACTTTATCAATACAACTTCAAATCACGTGAATCAACTGGGAAGGATGGATTGTATGGATTGTGACGGAGTTTGAAGTGTTTGACATCCTCAATAGTCTGAGTTCCAGATAATTGCATGACTGTCTTCAATTCTGCATTCAAGTGCTCAAAGACTTGACGCACACCAACACTACCACCGAGAGCCAAACCATAGATCACAGGGCGGCCAATAGCCACCAAGTCTGCTCCTGAAGCCAAGGCTTTAAAGACGTGCTGACCGCGACGAACACCAGAGTCAAAGACAATTGGCACACGGTTATCAACTGCTTCAGCGACTTCTTGAAGCGAGTCAAAGGATGCTGGTCCACCGTCGATTTGGCGGCCACCGTGGTTGGTTACCCAGATACCAGAAGCACCTGCGGCAAGAGAGCGTTCAACGTCCTCACGGCATTGTGGCCCCTTGACATACACAGGAAGTCCTGAGTATGTAGCGATAAATTCGACATCGCGTGGAGACAAGCGTTGTTTAGCTGACTTGTAAACAAAGTCCATTGATTTTCCAGCACCTTCTGGTAAGTATTCCTCAACAATCGGCATACCAACGGGGAAGACAAAACCATTGCGCTTGTCGACCTCACGATTGCCCCCTACAGTTGCATCCGCCGTCAAGACAATCGCTTTGTAGCCTTCAGCCTTCACACGGTCCATGATATGGCGGTTGATACCGTCATCCTTACTAAAGTAAAATTGGAACCAATGAGGTGTTCCTTGAAGGGCTTCCGTAATTTCTGGAAGATCTACAGTAGAGTAAGAGCTAGTTGTGTAAAGAGAACCAAATTCATGCACACCACGCGCAGTAGCTACTTCCCCCTGCTCATTTGCCAATTTATGAGCCGCAACAGGCGCCATAATAATTGGTGAAGATAATTTCTCACCTGCAAATTCAATCTCTGTACTTGGATTTTCAACATCACAAAGCGTATGCGGAACAATAAGTTTGTGGTTAAAGGCACGGATGTTCTCGCGTAAAGTGAAAGTATCCTCTGCTCCACTAGCGATATAACCGAAGGCTGCTTTAGGAATGACTTGTTGCGCCATTGGCTCCAAATCATATGTATTGATGAAATCTACAGGTCCTTCTGCATTGCTTGTTTTATATGACATAAAGTGTCCTCCTTATTAAGTAAGCGTTTACTTTTTTCTTACATAAATATCTTAACCCTTTTTCAGATTCCTTTCAAAAATTTTGTCTGGAAATTTCAAACCGATTATCTGAATATGCCGCCAAAAAAGAGAGGACTCTCATTCTACCATTATCCTATATTCTTCTTTACCTTTAGGGAGCTTTATTTTATTGCCCACATATAAAAAATCAGATAATCCTAGTGACTACCTGATTTTCTACTTTTAAGCGTTTTGCCAATTTTCTTGGTCTTCTTTAAAGCGTTTTAGGAGAGCGAGTCCTTCTGGCGTAATGTAACCTTCTTCTTGGGCTAGGTGGATTAGTTCACTGTAGTTAGAAAGCGTCACAAGTTTGACACCAGCATCCGCAAAATTCTTATCTGCTTTTGGCAATTGATAGCTGAAAATCGCTACGACACCAAGAACATCGGCTCCTTCACGTTTAGCGGCTGCTACGGCTTCAAGAACTGAACCACCCGTTGAAATGAGGTCTTCAACAACGACCATCTTTTGACCTTGAGCTACACGGCCTTCGATTTGATTACCAGCTCCGTGGTCTTTTGGTTTGCTGCGGATGTAGGCAAAAGGCAAGTTCATCTTGTCAGCGATAATAGCTCCGTGAGGAATCCCTGCTGTCGCAGTTCCTGCAATCACTTCTACTTCTGGAAATTCTGCTTTAATAGCTTCCACAAAACCATTTTCAATTAGGGTACGAGTCTCTGGATAGGCTAGCGTCACACGGTTATCAGTGTAAATCGGTGACTTGATACCAGATGCCCAAGTGAAAGGCTCTTCTGGTTTAAGGTAAACTGCCTGAATTTTCAAGAGGTGGCTAGCAATATCTTTAGCAAGTGTCATGGTATTCTCCTTTTATTTTTCTAATCTATTTCTTTAATTCCAGTCCTGTGTCCATTCATCCTTGATGGCATGATAAGCTGCAACAGGATCTTCAGCTTGGGTAATCGGACGTCCCACTACGATATAGTCACTACCGATTTGATAGGCATCAGCAGGTGTCATCACGCGTTTTTGGTCTCCAACCGCAGCTCCCGCTGGACGAATTCCCGGTGTCAGACAGATAAAATTTGGATTGGTGGTCTGCTTGATGACTTGCACTTCCTGAGCTGAGCAAACGACACCATCCAAACCCGCTTCAGCTGTCTTCTTAGCATAGTGTAGCACAGACTCTTGCAGGCTGGTTTGGATATTTTGAAAATCCTGCATCTGGGCTTCTGATGTTGATGTGAGCTGAGTGACAGCAATCAATTTGGCTTGTGTCCCAAGACCTTCACGCGCAGCCTTCATCATCTCCACACCACCAGCAGCATGAACATTGGTCATGTCTACACCAAGCTGAGATAAGACCTTCATAGCCGATTTAACTGTATTGGGAATGTCATGTAGCTTGAGGTCCAGAAAGACACTATGCCCCAGTGACTTCAAATAACGGACAACTTCTGGACCTTCCGCATAATAAAGCTCCATCCCTACTTTTAGGTAAAGACTTTCTTCTGCTGGGAAAAGAGATAAAAATTCCTTGACCGCCTCAAAACTAGGAAAATCAAGAGCAATAACTGGACGATGTTCACGCATACCTTTCTCCTTTTACCTTTGCGAGCAAGAGAGTACGGTCAAAAATAAACCACGAAAAAAGGAACCTGCCAACAGCAAGGTTCCACGAAAAATGGGTAGTCTCCACCCTTTCACCGTCTAACCTTAGCTGCCTCTCTGGACTGCTTTAAAGGTTTTTTTCTATTCTATTATTTATAGTAGGACTTGTCAAGCAAAAACTTGAAACTGGACTTCTATACCATTCAAAAATCAAGAGAAAAAGTTAGTCTAACGACTCTGTGACTGCTGGCTCGTTTGACTTTGATTTCCCTGTTCTTCTTGTTTTTTCTTTTCTTCTTCCTGTTTTTTCTTCTCAGCTTCCTTAGCCTCTTGTTTGGCTTTTTCTTCTGCTTCTTCTATTAGCTTATCCGCTATGGTATAGCTGTATGCTCCAGCCTCCATATCGACTACACTCGGTTCTGTCAATTGGGGCTTGATTTTGCTGTAATAAGGCAATTTCTTGCTCAATTCTGACAAGGGAACCAAAACCTCATCTGTGTCCAGCATAGTAATTTTTAAAAGATCTGCTGTTGCCTTGCTTGGCGCTAATTCGATTTTCTGGATTTGACTCTTGATATCCTCACTGATGGTAGATAATCCTGTGATCAGTTCCTTCACCTGTTGCTCATCATTAAAGGTAACTGTCAGATAAGTCTCAGGCAAGTTTAAGCGATTTACAGGAGTTGACTCAACCGCACCACTAGAAAGAATTGGATAATACTCTTCACCAGACACATAATAACCGACAATATCAAACTCCTTAACCTCAATCGTAAAGTTAGTCGGAAATTGATAGTTAATCTTCGCTGATTCTATCCAATGGTTGGACTTGATTCGCTCAGCGTATGTTTCCTTATCCAACAATAGAGCTAAAGTATAGTCACTATCTTGAATTCCAGAAGCCTGTTTGATGTCATCCGCCTGCGTGTTACTATTTCCCTTAACCTCGATATTTTTGATGGTCGAAAGTGGAGTCAACAGATAGACTGAAAAAAGGAGGACTAGGACACTGGGTACCAAGATACTCACAGCTCGCCAAATATGAACAGGCGCAATTTTAGGTTTGGCTGGTTTCTCTGGTTTTTCTTTTTTCTTCTTTTCTTTTTCTTCTTTGACTTTAGGATCATCTTTTTTAGATTTTTCTTCTTTTTCGGATGATTCTTCGTCTGGAACAGTTTCGTTCTGGTCGGAATCACTTGATGACTTCTTACTTTCCTCTAACGACTTAGAGTTTTTCCCAATTCGAGCTTGTTTTTCCTTTTCCTTCTCCTCAGCTAGGGCAGCTTCTTCCTCAGCCTTTTTTTTCAGGTATTCCTGGTTTCGTTTCTGCCATTCAGACAATTCTTGCTTCTGGTTTGATTCTTTTTTCTTATCCTTTGACATTGATATTCCTTATGATAGGTCTTTTCTTAGTAGATCGTAAAAATCTGCAAGAGATTTCAATTCAGTCGAAGCTTTCATGCTAGCTTGGTACTGATCCTTGTGACTAAGCAAGTGACTGAGTTTCGCCTCCAAGCTTTCCAAGGTCAAGTCGCTTTCTTGAAGTTCTTCTGCATAGCCTTTCTTAACAAAGTAAGCTGCATTTTCAATCTGGTCTCCTCGACTTGCTTCACGACCCAATGGTACTATGAGATGGAGTTTCGCCATGGCCAAGAGCTCAAAAATCGTATTGGCACCGCCACGCGTTACCACCACATCTGCCATCTCCATCAAGGGTTGATAGAGATCGGTCACATAATCAACACGAAAGAGATTTTGACTCAACTCATTGAGGTTTGAATCTCCAGTTAAATTGATAATATTGTAGCGCTCTGTCAACTCTTTTTTATGGTCTGTCACTAATTGGTTAAATACACGAGCTCCTGCAGAACCTCCGACAAATAATACGGTTGGCAATTTAAGATCAAAGTGGGTTTGGATATCCACCAATTCATCTGGTTCTGAAGTTTTTTGATCTGAAACCTTTGTTACTGCTCCCACATGCTCGACTTTTGCGAGACCAGAAGCCTGCTCAAATGTTGAATACATCTTAGTCGCAAATTTATAGGCAATTTTATTGGCCAAGCCCATAGACAGGTCCGATTCGTGAATAAAGACAGGTACCCCTGACACACGCGCTGCGATAACCGGTGGCACAGACACAAATCCTCCCTTAGAAAAAAGAGCCTGTGGACGCAGTCGTAACATGATAAAGAGGGATTGGACAATTCCCCAACCAACTTTGAAGACATCCAGCATATTTTGCCAAGAAAAATAGCGACGCAACTTCCCAGTCGCAATAGAATGGAAAGTAACATCCAAACCTGACTTGAGGATTTCTTGGTGTTCGATTCCGTGTTTATCACCAATGTAGTGAACTTCCCAGCCGTCTTCGATGAACTTAGGCATTAACAAAAGGTTGAGGGTGACATGTCCAACCGTCCCCCCGCCTGTAAAGACAATTTTTTTCATATTATTCCTTTAACTCCGCTACTGTGTCGATAAAGAGGTCTCCACGTACTTCAAAGTTAGCATACATATCCCAGCTAGCATTTGCAGGACTGAGAAGGACTACATCTCCTTGAGTCGCAAGCTCATAGGCCTTGCAGGTCGCATCAGCAATATCTGTCGCATCTACATAAGTCACACCAGCCTTCTCTGCCGCCCGTTTGACACGTTCTGCAGACTGACCGAGGATGACCATCTTCTTGAGCCCAGTAATATCTGGCACCAATTCGTCAAACTCATTGCCACGGTCCAAACCACCTGCAATTAAGATGACCTTACTATTGTCAAATCCTGACAAGGCTTTTTGAGTCGCTAAGATATTGGTTGACTTGCTATCGTTATAGAATTTTACACCCTTTATTTCATCCACAAATTGGAGACGGTGTTTAACACCACCAAAGGATGAAAGAGTTTCCTTGATGGTTTGGTTATCCACACCACGGAGCTTGGCTACTGCAATGGTCGCAAGGGCATTTTCTACATTGTGGCTACCTGGAACACCGATTTCATCAGCTGTCATGACCACTTCCCCACGGAAGTAGAGTTGACCATTTTCCAAATAGGCCCCATCAACCTTTTCCTTTGTTGAAAATGGAACAACAGTGGCTTGTGTTTTGGTAGCCAATTCTTTTGCCAAGTCTTGGTTAAAGTTCAAAACAAGAAAATCAACTGCTGTCATCTTGTTCTGGATATTCCACTTAGCTGCCACATAGGCCTCAAAAGAACCATGGTAGTCGATATGAGTGGGCATGAGGTTGGTAATAACCGCAATCTCAGGATGAAATTCTTGAACACCCATCAGTTGGAAAGAAGAAAGTTCCATGACAAGCGTGTCCTTGGCTGTTGCAGTTTGAGCCACTTGACTAGCAGGATAGCCGATGTTCCCTGACAAGAGGCCATGTTGACCGGTAGCAGTCAAAACTTCCCCAATCATAGTCGTTGTGGTTGTTTTCCCATTTGAACCAGTGATACCGATAATTGGCGCTTCCGAGATCAAGTAAGCCAACTCCACCTCAGTCAAGACTGGAATTCCCTTTGCCAATGCCTTTTCAATCATGGGATTGCTATACGGGATACCTGGATTTTTCACCATCAGAGCGAAATCTTCATCCAACAATTCCAAAGGATGCCCACCAGTGACAACCTTGATTCCCTCTTCTAGCAAACTTTGCGCAGCAGGATTTTCCTCAAAAGGCTTGCCGTCATTTACTGTCACAATGGCACCTAGCTTGTCCAACAAACGGGCTGCAGACTCACCAGACTTAGCCAAACCTAAAACAAGTACTTTCTTATTTTTAAATTGATCGATTACTTTCATGTCTCAAACTCCATTTCTACTCCTACTATTTTACCATTTTTATGGAAATAATACTAAGCGAAAATGCTCTAGTCCTCATTCTGACATTGAAAAAGAGAGCCGAAGCTCTCTTTCTATTTATCTTCTTTTGCTCTTTTTTTCAGACATGAGCGTAATGTCTCTCAAGCTAAGGTAGGCGAGGACCAGCATGGCGATTGTGACAAAGAATTCTGTCGGTAATTGGAAGATTTGCAAGATGGACAACATCAGCAAAATCAAGAGTGCAACAACTACAAAGACCAAGATAACGATGTTGACTGTTCCTTTGATACTTTGAGGTGTCGCAAATACATAGAGTAGTAATAAGAGTATCCCTATGATTAAATAGACCATCTTTATCTCTTTCTAGCTCTTATTCAGCTGATTTTTTCTTTTTGTTGGCTTTCTCGCGCTCTGCCTTGTTGAGGATTTGCTTACGCAAACGGATAGACTCAGGCGTTACTTCCATGTACTCATCGTCATTCAAGAACTCAAGAGACTCTTCAAGGGTCAAGATACGAGGTGTCTTGATAACCGCTGTTTGGTCCTTAGTAGCAGAACGAACGTTGGTCATTTGTTTGGCCTTGGTGATATTAACTGTCAAGTCATTTTCACGAGAATTTTCACCGATGATCATTCCTTCATAAACCTCAGTACCTGGGTTGACAAAGATCGTACCACGTTCTTCGATAGACATGATTGAGTAGGTTGTTGCCTTACCAGCATCGATGGAAACAAGGGCACCACGGTGACGTCCACCAATTTCACCCGGAATCAATGGCAAGTATTGGTCGAAGGTATGGTTCATGATACCGTAACCACGAGTCATTGACAAGAACTCAGTTGAGTATCCGATCAAACCACGCGCTGGAACAAGGAAGACCAAACGAGTTTGACCATTACCAGTTGAAATCATATCCAACATTTCACCCTTACGTTCAGAAAGGCTTTGGATAACAGATCCTTGGTATTCTTCTGGAGTATCGATTTGAACACGTTCAAATGGCTCACATTTTACGCCGTCAATCTCTTTTACAATAACCTCCGGACGAGATACTTGAAGTTCATAACCTTCACGGCGCATGGTTTCGATCAGGATTGACAAGTGCAATTCTCCACGTCCTGAAACAGTCCATTTATCTGGTGAATCCGTTGGGTCAACACGAAGGGAAACGTCTGTTTGCAATTCTGCTTGCAAGCGTTCTTCTACCTTACGAGAAGTTACCCATTTCCCTTCACGACCTGCAAATGGTGAATTATTTACCAAGAAGGTCATTTGGAGGGTTGGTTCATCGATATGTAGGATTGGAAGAGGTTCAATGGCATCCGTCGGAGTAATAGTTTCACCAACAAAGATATCTTCCATACCGGATACGGCAATCAAGTCACCTGCTTTGGCTTCTTGGATTTCACGACGTTCCAAACCAAAGAAACCGAAGAGTTTTGTTACACGGAAGTTCTTCGTTGTGCCATCTAGTTTAGAAAGGGTAACTTGGTCCCCAACTTTCACACTACCACGGAAAATACGTCCGATACCGATACGACCTACGAAGTCGTTGTAGTCCAAAAGTGACACTTGGAACTGCAAAGGCTCATCTGAGTTGTCTACTGGGGCTGGGATATGATCGATGATGGTGTCAAAGATTGGCGCCATTGTTTTTTCTTGGTCAGCTGGATCATCTGACAAGGAAGATGTTCCGTTGATAGCTGAAGCATAAACAACTGGGAAATCAAGCTGGTCATCATCTGCGCCAAGCTCGATGAAGAGTTCCAAGACTTCGTCCACTACTTCTGCTGGGCGAGCTGATGGTTTATCGATTTTGTTGACAACCACGATTGGGACAAGGTCTTGTTCCAAGGCTTTTTTCAATACGAAACGAGTTTGTGGCATGGTTCCTTCGTAGGCATCTACGACCAAGACAACACCGTCAACCATTTTCATGATACGCTCAACTTCTCCACCGAAGTCCGCGTGTCCTGGTGTGTCCATGATATTGATACGAGTTCCGTTGTAGGCAACGGCTGTATTTTTAGCAAGGATGGTAATTCCACGCTCTTTTTCGATATCGTTTGAGTCCATAGCGCGCTCTGCCAATTCAGTACGTGCATCAAGCGTTTCTGATTGTTTCAATAATTCATCAACGAGGGTTGTTTTCCCGTGGTCAACGTGGGCAATAATGGCTACGTTACGGATATCTTCTCTTAATTTTGTCATGATTTCCTCTATAATATTTAAAATTTATTTTCTAACTGAGCAATTATACCATATTTTCAAGTAAATAACATAATTCAAGTAAGTGTAAATGTTTTCACTCTGCTTTTCTAGTCAAGACAACTCTTTTCAAAGTCAGAGACTTATGATAAGATAAGCTGGTATGCGTTTAGATAGATTATTAGCCCAAGAAAAAATCAATCGCAAGGCTATGAAACAGGCACTTTTGAAAAAAGAAATCCTAGTGGACGATTGTCCAGCCAGCTCCCTCGCTCAAAATGTCGACACTGGATTACAGAAATTAGTCTTTCAAGGACGGCAGATTCAAGGATACGAGCACACCTACCTCATACTTCATAAGCCAAACGGAGTCGTTACAGCTAGCAAGGATAAGAAACTTCCAACCGTCATGGACCTCCTTCCACCTGACATCCAGTCTGACCAGCTCTATGCTGTCGGCAGATTAGACCGCGATACAACGGGGCTACTCCTTTTGACAGACAATGGACCTCTTGGCTTCCAACTCCTTCATCCCCAGTACCATGTCGATAAATCCTATCAAGTGGTGGTAAATGGACTGCTCACACCAGACCATATCCGGTCATTCAAAGAGGGGATTGTCTTTTTAGATGGGACCACTTGTAAACCTGCAAAACTAGATATTCTATCCGCAGGTCCAACAGAGAGCCATGCCTCCATCACCATCTCAGAAGGAAAATTTCATCAGGTTAAAAAAATGTTCCTCTCAGTTGGTGTCAAGGTGACTGCCTTAAAAAGAGTCCAGTTCGGTGATTTTACGTTAGATTCAGAACTTGCAGAAGGGCAATACCGATTCTTAAACCAAGAAGAATTAGAGATGATTAAAAAATACTTAGAAAAAAGTGGATAAAACAAAAAAGCTTTATGTTTAAAGCTTTTTTTGTTTTTTTACTTATCTAAAAACTATTGCCATGGCTGCAATCCAGTTAAGGACAGAAACTACAAGTCCTACGATATTGAGAATTTTTTCTGTTTTATAGTCCAGTCCAGATTCTTTTTGGTATGAAAAAGCCAAGACCAATCCTATGATCCCCAAAATCAGACCTACTATTGGAGATAGCAAACCAAGGACGATAGATAAGATACCTAAAATAAGTGAAGATTTTTTCTTTTGTTGTGAATTCATATTACAAAATCTTCTTAAATTTAATATAAATGATGATACCATAAAATGCTAGCTTTATCTATCATTCGACAGTTTTTAATAAAATATTAGCTAGTCTTGACCTTCCCGTTCCAAGAATCCAACCCATAAGAAAGGATATAAATCTCAGAGAAACCTTGCTTTTTCAGATAGAGGGCTGCATTGGTCACTCGTTGTCCGCGTTGGTTTTCATAGAGAAGGACAGGTTTATCCTTGCGAAGGGCTGCAAGGCTTGACTTCAACTGATTTGAAGGAATATTGCGCGCTCCGAGGATATGTTTTCTGTGAAATTCTGCTGGTTCACGGACATCAATCAATTGCCCTTTCCGAATCAAGGCTTCAAATTCTGCATTATCCACAATCTTAGCAGCACGACGAATACGAAGGTAGTTATAACCCATCCATGCCGCCATCGCCAATACGATTCCCCAAACAATCCAAATTGTCATAAGTTCTTATCTCCATTTTTCTCTATGTAGTCTAATTCTATCTTGTGCTCCCTGCGGAGAACAGCTTCCGCTTCTAGGTAATCTAGCTTGTCCATGAGACCTGCATCATAGATCCGAGAGAGTTCGAGCTTCATCAGTTCAATATCATACAAGCGCTTCCCCATGTAAACAATAATGCCAAATTGTTTGAGAAATTGCTGCACATCATAGAATGTTTTCATAGCTTTCATTTTAGCAGATTCTAGACTTTTTTTCAATACTGGACCGGCTCTTCCCCCCTATTTTCTTCGTCTTCATTGCCCATTCTTCCGCAAGTGTGGTACAATAAAAACATGAGAATTCAACAACTACACTATATTATCAAAATCGTCGAAACTGGCTCTATGAATGAGGCAGCCAAGCAACTCTTTATCACCCAACCCAGTCTCTCTAATGCTGTTCGAGACTTGGAAAATGAAATGGGTATTGAAATCTTTATTCGCAATCCAAAGGGCATTACCTTGACCCGTGATGGGATGGAGTTTCTCTCCTATGCCCGTCAGGTTGTCGAGCAAACCCAGCTTCTAGAGGAACGCTATAAAAATCCTGTCGCCCACCGCGAACTCTTTAGCGTTTCGTCTCAACATTATGCCTTTGTAGTCAATGCCTTTGTATCTCTGCTCAAGAAAAGTGATATGGAAAAATATGAGCTTTTCCTTCGTGAAACTCGGACTTGGGAGATTATTGACGACGTTAAGAACTTCCGTAGTGAGGTCGGCGTCCTCTTCTTAAACAGCTACAACCGTGATGTTTTAACGAAAATGCTGGATGACAACCACCTGCTAGCCCACCATCTCTTCACAGCCCAGCCCCATATCTTTGTCAGCAAGACCAACCCTCTGGCTAAAAAAGACAAGGTCAAACTGGCTGATTTGGAAGACTTCCCTTATCTGAGTTATGACCAGGGGACGCACAACTCCTTCTACTTCTCTGAAGAGATTCTCTCTCAGGAGTACCACAAAAAATCTATCGTTGTCAGTGACCGTGCCACCCTCTTTAATCTCTTGATTGGTTTGGACGGTTACACGATTGCAACAGGGATTTTGAACAGCAACCTTAACGGAGACAATATCGTTTCCATTCCACTGGACATTGACGACCCGATTCAACTAGTCTATATCCAGCATGAAAAAACCAGCCTGTCTAAGATGGGCGAACGCTTTATCGAATACTTAGTAGAAGAAGTTCAATTCGATAATTAATAGGAAAAAGAAAAAGTTAGGAAATAGAAAGTGAAAAAGATACTACTGACTAGTGCTTTAATCCTTTCAATCGCAGGATTGGCACCCGCATCCGTCTCAGGAGAAGAAAACACAACTCAATCCACATCTGCTGTCAAGGAATCAATTGCCAAAGAAGAAAAGAAAGAGTCGAGTGTTGAGGAAAACTCTAAATCAGAGGTGCTTCCGAAAATAGATGTGCAAGAAAACAAGCCCCCAAAAGAAGGGTGGTACCAAGAAAATCACCACTGGCGTTTTTACCAAGATGATAAACCTGCTTTGAACTGGAAACAAATCCAAGGCAAATGGTACTACTTCGATCAAGATGGTAATCGTCTTCATTCTACTATCTACAAAGGCTATGCCTTTGACCAAGATGGGGTTATGGTAGAAAATAGCTGGACCAATTTGGACAACCAATGGTATTATGCTGATCCCTCTGGGCGACTTGCTCTGAACACTTGGAAAAAAATCAATGGTTCTTGGTACTATTTTGATCAAACTGGAAGTATGCTCAGCAACACTGCCGTTGACGGCTATCTGCTCACAAAAAGCGGAGCTATGGCAGAAAAGGGCTGGACTAAATTAGACCAAAATTGGTATTATGTCACACCATCTAGCAGAATCTCGCAAGACAAGTGGGAGAAAATCAACGGTTCTTGGTACTACTTTGATAAAAACGGCGTGATGCTCAGCCAGACAACAATTGGTGCCTACCTGCTTGACAGTAGCGGAGCCATGGCAGAAAACTCTTGGGTGAGAATCAATGAAAATTGGTATTACGCTAATGCATATGGGAAATATAGCCAAGACAAATGGGAGAAAATCAATGGTTCTTGGTATGCTTTTGAACAAAATGGAGTCATGCTTTCCAATAAATGGAAAGGAAGCTACTACCTCAAAGCCAGTGGAGCCATGGCGGAAAAAGAGTGGATCTTTGATAAATCCTACAATAGCTGGTTCTATCTAAAAGCGGATGGCCGTTATGCAAATCAGGAGTGGATTGGGGCATACTACCTCAAGTCTGGCGGTTATATGGCCAAGAATGAGTGGATTTACGACGACTATTACAAGGCTCGTTACTATCTGGACGATAGTGGACATTATGTTTCAGGAACTTACAAGATAGACGGCAAGGAACACTTGTTCCAAAAATACGGCCAATGGATTTCTGAAGTTTCAACTGAAGGTGGATTTACAAAAGGTCAATACAGCAATACTATCTTTCTAGATCCTGGGCATGGTGGTCAAGATTCAGGTGCCTTTTACTACAATGTAGCTGAAAAAGATCTCAACATGCAGATTTACCGTAAGCTTCGTACTAAGTTAGAAGAACTAGGATACAAGGTCCTCACTTCTCGTGATAGTGATATTGACGTTGATTTTGTTACCGAACGTTCTCGTATGGTTAATAAGACCAACTCTGATATTTTTATCAGTATTCACTTCAACGCTACTGGTAATACCTACTCAAAAGCGAGCGGTATTCAAACCTACTCCTATAGAGATGAACCTGATTATCCAAGTAAGATTAATCAATACTGGCACAATCACCCTGATCGTATGAGTGAAAGCAAACGCCTCGCCGCTGCCATCCACTCCTCTCTTCTAGCAGAAACAGGAGCTAAGGATGCTGGTCTGTTGGAGAGCAGCTTTGCTGTCCTACGCGAAACAGCCAAACCAGCGGTTCTCCTAGAGCTTGGTTATATGGATAATTTCACCGAAAACCAACAAATCAGAGATAGCCAATACCAAGATAAACTGGTCGCAGGCATCGTAAAGGGGATCCAAAAATATTACGCTGGTCAGTAAAAAAAGTCTCGAGAAATCTGTACTGACCCCAAAAAGTTAGACAAATAATTTAAGTGAAGGATTTAGTTCTGTATTGCACAGGACTAAGTCCTTTT
>NZ_JBJUSE010000005.1:0-107034 GCF_046098135.1 Streptococcus sp. ST16
AAAGGACTTAGTCCTGTGCAATACAGAACTAAATCCTTCACTTAAATTATTTGTCTAACTTTTTGGGGTCAGTACAAAAGCGAGGTTTTTCTAGATGTTAAACACTGAAATCGGCAAAAATATTTTTCATATCTATTGACTTTTAGTAGTAAAATTTGGTATGATAGTAGACGGTATTGTTTACCCCATTTGTAAGGCCCCGGAACCTTTCAAATACCCCGCGGACCGGAACATCCGCCCTGTAAACAAAAACGATATTCATATAGGAGAAATCATGAACAAAACTACATTCATGGCTAAACCAGGCCAAGTAGAACGCAAATGGTACGTTGTTGACGCAACTGATGTACCTCTTGGACGCCTTTCAGCAGTTGTTGCTAGCGTACTTCGCGGAAAAAACAAACCAACATTCACACCACACACTGATACAGGTGACTTCGTAATCGTTATCAATGCTGAAAAAGTTAAATTGACTGGTAAAAAAGCAACTGATAAGATCTACTACACTCACTCAAACCACCCAGGTGGATTGAAATCAATCTCTGCTGGTGAACTTCGTTCTAAAAATGCAGTACGTTTGATTGAAAAATCAGTTAAAGGTATGCTTCCACACAATACTCTTGGACGCGCTCAAGGTATGAAATTGAAAGTATTCGTTGGAGCTGAGCACACTCACGCTGCACAACAACCAGAAGTTCTTGATATTTCAGGACTTATCTAAGGAAAGGAACAATAAAGTATGTCACAAGCACAATATGCAGGTACTGGACGTCGTAAAAACGCTGTTGCACGCGTTCGCCTTGTTCCAGGAACTGGTAAAATCACTGTTAATAAAAAAGATGTTGAAGAGTACATCCCACACGCTGACCTTCGTCTTGTTATCAACCAACCATTCGCAGTTACTTCAACTGTAGGTTCATACGATGTTTTCGTTAACGTTGTAGGTGGTGGATACGCTGGTCAAGCAGGAGCTATCCGTCACGGTATCGCTCGTGCCCTTCTTCAAGTAGACCCAGACTTCCGCGATTCATTGAAACGCGCAGGACTTCTTACTCGTGACTCACGTAAAGTTGAACGTAAGAAACCAGGTCTTAAGAAAGCTCGTAAAGCATCACAATTCTCAAAACGTTAATCAATACGATTATATCAACGTTTCAAAGCACTCAAGAGTTTACCTCATAGGTGCTTTTTTTATGTTTTTTGAAAAAGTTCACCTCAAAATTTACCTTATTTTCACCTCATTGTTTTAGAGACTTTAAGGCAAATTCACCGACTGCCATAGGGACTACATTAGAAGTATTGACATAAATCTGTGTTGTACCTGTATCGCTGTGTGTTAGGGCTTCGGAAATGGCTTCTATGCTCATTCCTGCTTGTTTAGCGAGCGTTGCTCCCGTATGACGTAGTTTGTGTGGCGTAGCGTGTGTAAGCTCTGGGTGTCGCTTTCTGATAGTTTTCATCTTATTATTGAGATAGTCAGAATGTAAAGGTTTATTGATATTACCTTTGGTATCTATGTAAGTAAAGATGAATTGTTCTGGATTACTGATGATACCAAAATTTGCCAGTTCATATTTTTGTTGTTTTTTCCATGAAGTCAGAAGTTGAAGTAAGTCACTAGAAATAGAAAAGATTGTTTTTTTATTTCCTTTGGTAGATTTTACTTGTCCGTATCTATCTAAAGCCTGAATTAACTGAATCTGAGATTTTGAAAAGTCGATATGTTTCCACTGGAGAGCATATGTTTCTGATTTTCTATCTCCGAGGAAAAAAGTGAGATAGAAAAGGACGTAATCTTTGAGTGATATTTTATCATTCTCTAAATCCTCTTTAAAGGCTGAAAACCACTCTTGGAGTTGCTCATGAGTTAAATATAAATCTTCATCACGTTTTGATTCTGCAAGTTGAATTTTTTTGACAGCCTTAATTCGCCTTAAAGTTTTTGCAACTCTATTTGCTTCAATATACTCAAGTTCTTCCGCCCAATCAAAAATAGAAATAACGTAACTTCGTAAAGTTTTGAAGTTTGCATATTCGTTAGCTTTTGACGTCATTAAATTTAGAATAACCTGTTTATTTTGGTTTAAAAATTGAATCGTATAGTTGCCAAGAAGTGGTAGTATATGCTTTTCAAAACATGTTTTGGTATTGGCAATTGTTGACCTGCTTGGTGGTTTAGAAGTAGATGTAGTTTGTCCTGCTTTATAGGATTCCCACCAAATATTAGTATAGAAGTCTGAGAAAAGAATATCTTCTTTGCCTAGTCCCGAAAACGCATTATCTTCAATTTGGTTTAACTTCGTGAGTAAGTCTATCTCTGCTTGTCGTGCCTCCTTTCTTGTTTTAAACCTTTTATCATAATAGTTATTATTAACGATGCCAAGAGGCATTCGTGCTTCTATTGGTATATAGACTTTTAAGCGGTAAGTTCCGTTTTTTGTCTTACTGATAGTCATGATATTCTCCTTTTCATCGAACCAGAAAATATCATGACCATTATAAAATAAAAATCTTGATTTTTCTAGTTGTTACTGTTTAGCCAGCGGTCAATAGATTCTTTGTGGAATCGAATTGTTTTTCCAATTTTGATGGATGGAAGCCCCTTTTGAATCCATGAATCAAGAGTGTTGTTGGAAATTCCTAAATAGTCGCAAGTCTGTTGTTTGTTCAAATAGGGACAACTTAAAGGATTTTTTTCTAATTGTTGTTTAATTTCTTTTTGAATAAGATTGGATAGTAATAGTTGAATTTGGTGAATTTGCTCATCTGGTAGGATTACTTGCATTCGTTATCCTCCTTCCCATATCTAGAATGACGGCGTGAGTCCAGATATTTTGCAAAGAAGTAAGTTTTATCCATAACTAAACTTAGCAACTGCTGATTTTCTTTTCTAGCGTATCTTACTAAGTTGTTAAATTCTGTAAAATTATGTTCTTCTATCATATCAATTACCATTAAAAGAAATTCGTCACTGTTGTTGCTGATAAGAAATTTATCTAGCTCAAAGCCACAACTAGTTTCAATTTGATTGATATCGTACAGAGTCTTTTCAGGATTTTCTGCATGAGTGAAGTAGTCATACATTCCTTTAGGAGACATAACAGGTTCTACATGGGCCGGTGTATTGAGGTTCTTAATTAGTAATTCGGAAACTTGAGAATAGCTTTTGAGTGAATCAAAATATAATGCTCCATGCTTGTGAGCTTTTTTAAATTCTCCCGTTTCCTTGTTGATGTCTTTGTCGTGCCATGGACTGAGAACAAAGGGGATATGCATGTTCTCTAAAACATCCAGATAATGCTCAGGGGCACTTTCCTGATAAAGAAGGAAAGCCCACTTGTTCGAGCGTTTTTCTTTAGCCATTTATTTCCTTTCTATGATTGATGATTATTGGTGTAATGGGGGTCGTAGTAACCCCATTACACGTGAATAGATGATTTTGAAAATACGGGGCTATTGGCTTTCACTATGTGAGCCAAGCCCCATATTTTCCTTTATCTCTTAGTTCCTGTAAACCAAAGTGTATTACCTTTTCGATGGGGTGAAGAAAAATAATAGTGTGGATTTCTGTTTGAAATTTCTTCCTTGATATCATCTTCCATTTCTTTCAGTAACTTCTGAGCCTGTTGAGTTCTTGGAATGGCAAGTAAGACAGTGACGTTTTCTTTTCTTACATCTACTGTACACCCTAAGACAGAGTGATTGAAACTTTTTAAAATGGGGTTGATGCGAGTAACGGTCTGATTCTCAATTGTATTCATTGATTCATATTGTTCATCTTGCTTCAGAAATTGTCTCATTCTAGAAGTCTGGTAAATAGACTTGAAATAATTCCATAATGAATCTTTTAAAAATCTTTGAACTAACTCAATGCTAACCAAAAGAGTAGGAATGAGAATAAGGCAGAATGACAATAGTTGAATGTAATGTTCAAGAGCAGTCAACTTATCTAGTATTGTTGTAAAAAGTCCTTGCATTTCAGAGAGTTTAGTGGTTTCTAACATTTGAATAAGTAAGTTGATTCCAATCTTAAAGAGAAAGCTAAGCAACGCAAGGATTATTAAGTTCGCATTTAGGTTGTAAGTCGTTTGAAAGAAAGTTTTTTTCATAGGTTACAGAATGCCTTTCTTTGTATAATAGGTAGGACAAAGGAGAGGTAAAACTTGATAAGGATGTTCATTATCAATAATCTGAATAAGTCCAGTTCCTTTTCCAATAGGGATAACAATGCCTTCAGGGTCTAAATCAGGGAATAGAAATTGCGTTGTCTTCTTGTTGATATTACCAATTTGAATTAAGACATTTAATTGTTCCCGAACAGAAATTGGGATAGATGTATGGTCGAAACGCTGACTGACTAGAAAAAGATGGACTTTTGTAGCTCGCCCAAGCAAAGCAATTTGAGATAGAAGCGAAAAGAAAGAGTCCTTGATGGTTTTATTGACTCCCTCGGTTAATGCAAGTACTTCATCAATGACGATAGTTAAATGTTCAAATGGATGGTCTGGCTTATCATAGAGAATTTCCTGTCTCTGTTGAATAAGATTCAAGCAGGCGCTTAGGTTCTCATTGATTTCTGAAACAAAGTCTGATTTAGAGCGATTTTTCTGAGGGTGTAGAACGGCAATTCCATTTTCACGAGCCCAACGGCTAGGCGTATCAAATTTAGGGTCTACAATAATCAAGTCAGAAATATTTTTGAGCATATTGAGAAAATAGGTTAGAGCATAAGATTTACCTGATCCGCTGTTCCCAGCGATAGCCATAGAAGTTACTTTGTTAAAGTCAAGAGTAAGATTTTTCATGATGGGAATAAGATTTCCCTTCTGTTTTGTCGTGAATTCATCCAGATCAGGAATCACTAGGCGTTCAGAAACGCCTGCTGTCCAAGGGAAGAAGAGCCCACGCTGGACATGAATATCATTTGTATCTAGTGCCATAAAATAGGCTGAATTTTGTTTGAGAAGAGTGAAGCGAGGATAAAGAGCAGCATTCGCAATCAGGAAAATTTTCTGATAGAGTTCATCATCAATGATATAACCAGCTGGCAAACGAGGAAGAAAGAGGAACCCTTCGTCCATAATTTTGCAGTCAAAGCTATTAGTATAGCTGGTTTCTCCTTGCATAATGCTCCCAAGTCCCATATTGAGGCTTTGGAGCAGATATTGTCCCAGTTCTCTATTCGTCATTATTTGACCTCCTTGAGATTGTCAGCTTTGAAGTAGACGTTAAAGCCAACTTCGCAGGCTTGAAGATTATCAAACTGTACCAATGCCATATAAGATGGTAGCTCCACTTCGGATTCAAATTTGACGGTAAAGGGCGGAAGTCCTTTTTGTGAGAACCAAGCTTTATAAGCAATGATTTCACCTGTTGGTTGGCCGTCTTCAAATTTAATTTGTGCTTCTAGTTCGGTGCTCAAGCAGAGAATGCCCTGCTTGTTGTCAATATATTCGTTAGCAGTATTGACTGAGTAGTCACCTTTGCGATTGCGTGTTTTCATTAGATTTACCTCGTATTTGATTATTTGTCTTAGCTAAGAACAATCTTAGTTTAACGTAATTTCATGAAGTAGACTGTCAGTTTTTATGACAGTCTATCTTTAAAATTGTGATATGAGGCAGGCAAATTCAGATAACCAATCAGTTATTTTTTCAGCAATTTGATAGGATGTTTCTTCTTCTGGAAAATCTGAAATAAAGCTTGATAAGGAGTCTAGAAAAATTTTTTTATTTTTTTCAATGATTTGCGATACTTCTTTCTTTGAGACATTGGAAAATTTTTTTGCTATTAACTTTTTTAGAAAAGTATTTTCAAAAGTAGGATCTATCAAAATTGTAGATATTATATTTTCAATAAGTAGTAGTTCGAATTCAATACTCGGGAAAAATAATTCCCTAGGATTTTTATAATCTAAACTGGTCTGAAAAGCTAACGAAGCATTAAAACTAATATTTCTTTTTCCCTTTAGAATTTGTCCAACTGTTGTTTCGGATAATAACTCAACTTCCCCCTCAGCTGTTTCATATCCAATTTGATTTTGTAACATTTCTCGCTCATTAAGTATTCTCTTGAGCTCTATACCTAACAGTTTGCAATATAATTCCTCTATTACACTTTTATATGTCATTTTACTTCCTTTCCGTCCTTGGACGGAATAGAAACACAGTCGTTTACCGAGCTAAGTATGAAAAAAACACACCAAAGAAACGGTGAAACATTTGACATAGCGAATACCTGAAGATGTAGCTATGTTCTGAGTTTCAATCCGTCCTTTGGTGCACCTTTGGACTTCATAATTTTCCATTGAAATAGGGATAATTACATTATAAAGTTAAAAACGTGGTATAATTAAGGTAATTTTTATAAAATAACAACTAAAAAACACCACGTTATAAAAAGGAAGAGTATGATTTTTAAAAGGACAAAGAAGTATTTTATCGATTGTGCTTCATTGAGGCTAGATTCTAAAATTAAAATTATAAATGAGGAACGTAAGTCAAGGGCTTCAACAGAGTATTACTGGTATACAGGTCAAGAAAAGAAAATAAATAAGAAATATAAAAAACTTACGAATAGAGAGATTTCTTCAAGCAATTCTCCGTTAATTAGCCTTATTAGAAGAGGGATGGTAACCTCAAAGAATCCATATCTTTATACTCCTAATGCAATAGAAGATGTTTTGAACAATTGTAAGTTGGATGAATATGGCACAAAATTAGGTTTAGTTAGTAATGAAAAAAAGAAATATATAGCGCGTAATATAATGTTTAAATCTTATGATGAAATTTGCTTTGGTGATCGTTCCGAACATTGGAAACTTAAATCCTTCCTATCATCTATTATTATTTTAGATATTCTTTTTGAGTCGTATGATGACAATCTATGGAGAATAGTTTTGGGTTATATGCCACTTAATATTGAATTCGAAAAAATAAGATTAGAGGTTGTTGATGTTCAAAAAGTATATGGGATACTTTTTGAAGAGCATTATGAATTATTTATGACAGGTATTTTTCGGGCTACAGAAAAAGTTCTTAATATTAGTACCTTATTTTGGGAATTTTATGAAGAACGTGTAAAAAATGATTCAAAAAACATCAATAAAATAGCATTTATTGATGTTTATCTGAATGAATTTTACAATGAAATTTTAAAGAAAAAAATAGATAAATTCATTAATGATGGCAGTTATTACGGCTATAAAGAAAAATATATTCATGAAAATAGTACTTATCAAAGTTTAGAATCAATAATTTCAATTCAACAGGAGATGCGTTTGTACCAAGGTGATATTGAATCGGTTGAAATTAGAAAAAAATATGGTAATAAAGTATGGAATGATAATGTGTTAAACGGTCTAAATAAGGATAACATTAATAACGTTCTGGGTAAGTATACTGATGAATATTTAGATTATGAAGATATAGATGTCATATACGCAACATATATATTAGAACTGACAGAAAAATTACTTCATTTAATGAGTAGTTTCCAAAGTTTTAGAGAAGAAAATTCTCATTGGCAAGGTAATTATTTAGGTTATGTCAAAAAATACCAATATGGCAATGAGATCTTAGAATATATACAAACAGGAGATAAAGAGCTCCTGAGACCTTTGATTTATAAAAGCTTACAATATGGAAACAATGGATTTGCAAGAGAAAGATATTTTATAAAAAGACATCCAGATAGCTATTTAGCTCGAGAAGTAAGAAAATTTCATGAATAATTATGTCCAATATGTTTATAGAAAACAATAAAATTGCCTATTTAACTCTCTAGACAGAAACTAAACATATGTTTTAGGTTACCGATATCATAGTAATTACAGGATTTATTAGTATAAAAAATAATAATTATAATGTATTAAGAAATTAGATAAGGTTTTTAACTGGAAATAAATTGACGGCTAATTTAAGAAGTTGTATAATTCTAAGGAATTTAATTTATTCGCAGATAGATGTTTAGAAAGCTAGATTTCTTTCAACATTCTGATTACATTTGGGAGATAAAATTGATAGCCTATGAGGAAAAATATGAATAACTCTTTTTTATTAGAATATGACATTGAATCTTTATCTAAAGTTATCTACTCTATTACTTCATGGTTTCCAAATAGGAGATTTTTAGGAATAGTAGATAAATTGAATAGAGATTTTATTAATAATGAAAGTAAGACTTTAGGGACTACTAAAATAGATTCATACAGCAAATTTGTAGACTTTTATAAAAAAGCAATTGAGTATTATATACCTGAATACCCAAAAGAAGATTTCCCTATTGATACTGGAAATGTAAGGTTCTATTCAAATGATAGATTTCATAAAATATTTATAGGAAATGGCAATGAAGATACTTATGAAACTTCATTTGTAATAGAATCTTTAGTGCATGATTTTAAGCAATTCAAAGAAATATGGTATGAGATACTTGAATATGAAGATTTAATTATTTCATCCTTAGAACCATTTAAAAGTGAGTTTACTCAAGAAAACTTTGAATGTCCACCTGAGAGTTATTTCAATTTTATATATCAAAATCATGAGCTTTTTTATGATAACGAACTTGCCCAGTATTTCAAAACATTCAAAAGTAATAATGCTGAGTTATATCCATTATTTACTCCTATTAATAACTTTCCCATATTTTTACCAGTTATGAAAGATTGTTTTATGGAGAGAATAGAAAGCGAAATAGAGGAATCAAAGTTTGAAGAATCTATTTGGTTAAGCTTCTGGAGCAGACTAAATTGTAATTTTACAAAATTCTTTGAACGAGAAGGAAATTCATTTTATAATCTGAGGTTAATTAACAAAGAGGCTAAAGAAAAGATTGATTTAAAAAATACATTGGCATTTTTAAATGAAGATAAATTAATTGTTTTAGAGCCAAGCCAAAATAAAATTTCAGATCACTTAAAAAAAGGAATTATTGATAATACTTACCAGATAGCAGGTCTTTGTCAAGATGGAGAAGTTAGAGGATTTGAGTTTAAGTCCCAGAGCAATATTATTTTTGTTGGAGTTGACACCAAGAGTATATCTCCAAATATCACTAAAACATTCGTATTTGGAGATGATGATGAATATGTATTAAATGCAAGTAGTATTATAGGAATAATTAACAATGCGAATTCAATAAAAGAAATCGTTGATTTTTTTATAGCTTATAACAATAATCAAGATAGAATTATGTCTTTCTCCAATGGAGATGCTTTATTTCGAATGTGGCAATCATCAAATCAGATGATTAATGATGGTGCTTTGAATGTAAATATGGCTTTCTTACCCTATGAAAGTGTTCATTATAATATGGAAACGTTTGATAAAATTGTATTAAACTATCCATTTGAAATAGGGGGAGAGTTTTATAATATTCATGGTTGGAAAATAGTTGATAGGGAACAAACTGATTTGTCACTTATTTCAAAAGCTCATCTTGGATCAATTGATATATTTTCAGAGAATCATAAAAGAATTATATATCGGGAGTTACATTTTATTTTAGAAGATATAAATATCTATGATTACGAACAAATAAAATCTTTTAACGAAATTGTTTTAAATGCTTTATGTCATAATAAAGAAGCAATTTTATCAAACTATGAAAAAGAAACTATGGAGATTAATTTAGTATCTAAGTCTGTGCTTGATAGAAATGCTAATTCTAGGTGTCCGATACAAGAAACGAACTATTTTAATAAAATAGTTTTTGTTAAAAATTCCAAATATCAGATAACTTTATTAGCTCCTAGATGGAATAAAATATTTGCTGATAATCTTTCCAAATCAACATTGGAATTTGAAAATACAATTCTAATAAATTTACTAGACGGTTTCCTTTTTAAGGATAGAGTTTTGTTATTTGAAAAAATTAAAGAAACAGACAATGAGAAACGAACTTCAAGCTTATTTGAAGTTAGGGTTGAATATTTTATTCAGCCTCATTTAGAATTCTCAGCTCCTAAAAACTATTCTTTTAAAAGAGTCAGGAAAAGTATTGCTAACATCATTAAAGAACTTGGATTAGAGCCAGGTATATATTGTGAATCAGACATAGTTGCTATCGTAAGATGTTTTAGAAATAAAATACGCGAAGACTTAGTTTCTATGATGTCATTGTATAATCAGTATGACTTGATACTTAAACTACAAAATATATTATCTTTAATTATTTTTAATATTGATATCCACCACAGAAGATTAACTACATTTTCAGATAACGGAAATCTTCAAACTGTTAAATTAAATAAATTTCGAGAACAAACGATTGATTTACGTGAAGAGGCCCGCGTTTATAAACCAATATTAGAATATCTTATTGAAGAGAATTTAGTAACAGAAAGGGATGATGACGCATTAATTCCAAGTGATGATATTGTTGATGAATTGATTGCTTATGGGAAATACATATTAGATTTTCAACTTCTTTCTGATGCCTATTCGTATGGTGCTAGCAATTGGTTTCAGTTAGAGATTGAAGATAATTATGTTGTAGATATTTCAGAAACGGAAAAGTACTTACAATTTGTTGATGAAATGATAGAAATCAAGTATAAATATGGTGAATACGCAAGTAGAGATAAGGAAATTGACAATAATATAATTGATCTGGTTAAGAAATCGTTCTTTCAAGATACGAAAGTTGATTTTGATTCTTTTATTTGTTTCCTCTCCATATTTTCAAGTAATAGTCATATTTTAAAATTAAAAAATCAAAAATTACTGACTGTAAAAGGAAATGTTGTAACAGGTAAAATAGAAGATTTGGCTAAATATTTTGAAGAGAATTCGGACTATTCAATTGAAATCTTTTATGGTGTTTTGAAATTCTTAGTTATAGAAAAGAAGAAAATTACTACTAATGGAGTAATTCCAATATGGGAGAAAAAGAAAAGAGATAATAAATTTTCTGCTAAACCTATTATTGTTAATCATAATAGCATTATTTTTTCACCTATTATTCTTGATAGGTTGGCAAAAGATTGGACAGAGGGAATGATGAACTTCATTTTACCATATGATATTGGTATGCAAAATACGCTAAATACAATAAATAGTTGGAAAAAATTTTACGAACAACAGATAGTCCAAAATCTTAAGGGCTTATTTAAAGATAATAGGTACGTTACTCATATTGATCAAGAATTATATAAATTAGATATTAAAGGAAATCATCCTAGAAATTTAGGAGATTACGACCTAATTGTGATAGACAATAAGCTGAAAGAAATATTATTATTTGAAGTTAAATATATGCGTTTAAGTCAGACTATGAAAGATAGTATGGGTGATCAAAAAGAATACTTTTTTGGGGGAAAGGCCAAAGGACTAAAGTTCAAACGGCGAGTAGAGTATTTTGAAGAGAATCTAGATGTAATTTGTAGAAATATCGGATTAGAAGAGAGATACTCATTAAAATCATATTTCATTACAAATAAACTAATAAAATCAAACTTTGTGGAATTTCCATTTGAAATTATTAGTTTTAATGAATTTAAATCTCTCAATAATAATTGAATTTCTTTATAAAATTTGAACAGGTTATCAAAGTATTCATTTTCTAAAATTGATAAAAGAGATTTTGTATATATTAACTTCTAAATTTATTTCTCATAAAATGTAGTCATTTGGTTGATTTTTACAGTAACACATCGAAATTCTAAATTTCAAAAATCACTTTAAATCAATATTTTTCGTCATAACTGACGAGTAGTGAATGTCTGCTTGACTTCTGTCTGTAAAAACCAAATAAGGTAAACTTTTGATATTCTGGTTCGATTTTTACTTATTTTTGACGAAAATTTACCTTATTTTGATGCAATTGATTGAAATTAGTTGAAATTTTATTTTCTGAAAACTAGTGAGAACATTGATTTTAAAGAATTTTGAAATTAGATGAAATAAGTGATGCCCCAACCAGGTCTTAAGAAAGCTCGTAAAGCTTCACAATTCTCAAAACGTTAATCAATACGATTATATCAACGTTTACAGACATTCAAGAATTATCTCTTGGATGTCTTTTTTTGTTTAAAAATCAAGAATTTCCCTGAAAATTTCCCTGAGATTTCCCTGAATCATTTTTTGAGATTCCTAAAAGCAATTTCACCGACTGTCTGATTAACGGTATCAGCTGTATTTACATAAATTTTTGTTACCTGTTTATCGCTATGAGTTAGAGCTTCAGAAATAGTCTCTAGTGAGACACCAGCTCGTTTCGCTAAAGTAGCACCTGTATGTCTCAATTTATGTGGAGATGCTGGGGCAAGTTCAGGATGTCTTTTTCTTACAGATTTCATTCGGTAGTTGAGATAGTCTGTATGGAGAGGTAAATTTATGTTATTAGTCCGATCATTATATGTAAACAAAAATTGTTTCTGTGTTTGTCGTAGTCCAAAAAGTTTGAGTTCTTCTTGTTGTCTAATTTTCCAATTTGCTAGAAGTTCCATCAATTCAGTTGGAGCTTTAAAGAGAGTTTTTTTGTTCCCTTTAGTTGATTTTACATTGCCAAAACGGTCTAAAGCTTGTTCTATGAGTATTTCTCCAGTTGAAAAGTTGATGTGCTTCCATTGCAAAGCATAACTTTCTGATTTTCGGTCAGATAAGAAGAATGTTGTATAAAAGAGAGTGTAGTCTTTTAGCTCAATAAGCCCTTCCTCTAAATCAGTGTCAAAAGCTTGTAACCATAATTTTAACTCCTCTTTATCGAGAGAAAGATCTTCTTCACGTTTACTCTCTTTAAGGAGAATTTTTTTATTTGCTTTAATTCTACTAATTGTCTTTCGGAGTTTATTTGATGGAATATACTCAAGCTCCTCAGCCCAATCAAAAACAGAGTTTACATAACTCCTGACTACTTTAAAATTAGCATAACTATTTGCTTTGGGAGTAAGGAGTGACAGAACGAGTTGTTTATTATTTATTAAATGCTCTAGCGAGTATTTTCCTAATATTGGAAGAATATGTAATCTAAAAATACTCTCTGTTTGAAAAACAGTAGCTTTAGTAGGAGGTTTTATAGTAGTGGTGGTTTGACCTGCTTTGTATGGCTCTAACCAGATTTTCTCATAAAAATCTTTAAATAAGATGTTTCCATCAACTTTTGAATCTATGGGTTGTCTACCTAATCGTGCATTTTCAATATCAATGTTTAATTTGATTTCTGCTTCTTTTGCTTCTCGTTTACTTTTATATCTTTTCTCAAAATATTGTCCTAAACCGAGTTTTCCTTGAACTTCTGATGGAATATATACTTTTAGATGGTATGTTCCATTTTTTGTTTTCTTTATTGCCATTGTTTCCCCTTTTATGCGCTAATTTCTAAACGTGTCATCCATTGATTTATACTCTCCTTGTTGAAACGAATAGATTTTCCAATTCGAATATATGGTAGCCCCATTGCGATCCAAATATCTAAGGTATTATTAGATATTCCTAAATAATTGCAAGTCTGCTTTTTATTCAAGAAGGGGCTATCTACTCCAATATCCTCTTTAAAGTGATGGATTTCATCTTTGATTAGTGTTGCAATCATTTGCTGAATTTCTTGAGTTTGTTCTTCAGGTAGTTGTACTAACATATTTTCTCCTTTCTAATGCCCTATAACGTATGTAAATTGTTTGGCAGTTTCTGCATCAAAAGTACGGTAACTTATGATTCCTAATCCCTTAACGTTGCATTCTGAGACAAGAATTGAGCCGTCAGATTTAACTTGCTCGACAAACGAAACGTGTCCGTATATTGGAGCAGCTCCAGCTTGTCCATGGCTAAATGAAACTGCGGAGTGTTCGGTTGGAGTATGGGTTGTTTGAAAACCTGTAGCGTTCATCCACTGGCCACCATTTCCCATGTATTCCCCAAAGTTAACACCAACTTCTTTGCCTCGATTATAAACAAACCATGTACACTGTCCATATGGATAAGATAGTCCAGTATAAGTTGAAGGGTTCATTTCTTTGGTCAAGCTATATCCTGATGGAATTTCAGAAGATGTGACGCCACCTCCGTCTCTAGTTTTTCCAGTGGTTTGTTCAGGAGCTTTTGGAGTTCCACCATGTTCGTCTATATAGGCATCGAGTTTTTTCATGGTGTCGGCACGTCTTTTTCCAGATCCTGTAGTATCTGTGAAATAGACACCACCATCAGTAGAAGGATTTAGAGTACCATTCGCAAATTTCTTAGCCTTGTCATCTTGGATTTTAAAGGTTTGGTTTTTATTCCCAATAATAGTTTGTTGGGTTAGTCCTACAACAGCGACTTCATCGTTGAAATGATTTGCATATTCTGGATTGGAGTCATAGGCTCCAAAACCAAACATATTAGCTCCAGGATTGGTAGCAACTCCAGCAGTTCCAAGAGAGCTTTCATTTAGTGCGATCGCAACAATCCCACGGACATCAAGATTAGATTTAGCTTCCCATTCTAGGAGCTTTTTCCCATTAATTCGGTTCTTATCATAGGAGATTCCTAAAGTATCTAAAAAGCCGTCTAATTGCTCTGCTTTAATTCCATAGCGATGAACAAGTAGGTTATGAGTATAGGGGTCACCATCTGACCAATGATCCACATAAGTCACACCATTTTGGGATTTGGGAGAGCCACCAGTACCATTTCCCCCGATGGCTCCCATAAGGATGATAATAATAAGTATAGGTAGAAAGAGAGGAATGAGACCAGCTAGTAGAAACCATTTTATTTTTTTCATCGAATCTCCTTTCTAGTTAATGTCTGATATAGGCGGTAAATAGAACCGTTCCAAAACGCCATTTGGCATCTAGAACGACCGAATAGGACTTGACCTGTGTGATGATTTTATCTCTTTCTTGTTCTAATACTGGAAATAAAAGAAGGAAATCGACTGAGCGTTTTCCTTCTTGGTAGGCTTGATAAAGGGTTTCTTCAAGAATTCTTGGAAAAGAAGTTTTTGAACGTATTTTGGTATTCATGTCATTCTCCTCTAAGCTGTTTTAAGCGTTCCGTCAATCGATCTCTTCGTTCAATATTGCTCCTTAATTTATTATCTCGGGTCATAGTTTTACGATAAGCACGAGTGAAAGCATTCGATCCTTGAGCTTTGTACATGGCTTGAGGATCTTTGTATTCCTCTAACTTGCGCTCAAGACTATTAATTCGGAGTTGTTTAAATGGAGAGATCCATTCTTCTTTAAGGGTTTGAAATTCATCGTCTGAACCTGGAGTTGGCTCTACTGTGATTGGAGATTCTATTGATGGAGTTGGTGTATTCTCTTCCACTGGTTTAGACTTCTCAATGATTGGTTTTGTTGTAGAAGGACTTGGATCGAGTGTGTCTGGTGCTTCAGATGGAGTCATTTCTTCAAATTGGTTCTCGGATTCCTTATTGGTAAAGAAAGAACCAACATTTTGAAAGTGACTCTTGGCATTCATGAGCATTCCAGCTCCCAAACCAGCACCTGCTAAAGCAAAATTTCCAAGGTGTTGAGCAGATGAAAGGCTTCGTGATGGTACTTGTGAAGCCACTTCTCGGGTTTTTGTGATCCCACTTTCAACTTTATTTCCAATATCACTTGCCACCATTCGAGCTTTGGATCCAAGAATGAATTGGAGCAATTCAGCTTTGTATTTCCATAGAAAGAAATATACGAGTCCTTTTGAGACAACTGAAATGAGTAGTTTAAAGACAAGTCCAAAGATGATCAAGGATGGGAGTGTTTTAAGAATGCCATCAAATCCTGTAATGATAATGTTTTCGATCATTTTCTCAATGTAGAAAACTAATAGAGTTAATAGACTTGTGATAGCTGGGAAAAGTAACCCACCAAACATGACTTTTAGAACTCCAAAGATCAAATCTTGCATTCTTGGTACAAAAGACATCAATAGCACAATTGGGAATAGCAGGATCATCATCAAGACAAGAGTTTGAGCGATGACATTTAACATTTGAATCAAAATAACTGGTATCGCTAATACAAAAGCATCAAAAATTTTAAATATGACATAAAACATACGAGTAAAGATGAAATCAGGCATTGCCGAAACCCAACGGTTCTTTTCTCCATCGTCATTAGCTCCATTGCCTAGTTCATCTAGATATTTGGAGCGGTCTTTCGATTTAACCGCTTTAAAGTTTCCATTTTTATCGCTTGTTCCTAGTACCTTACTATCATCAAATGCCTCTTCCTTCTCATTTTGACTGTTCTTATATTTCCCATTTTCTTGTCCAGTATTGACAAAGACATAGGCTTTATAAGATGTTTCTGCTATATAGCTATCTGCCATGGAATCACCGATTTTGATCGTCTTATTTTTCCATATTCTACTTTAATATGAGTGATATTTTTAGTGACCTCTTTAGAGACATTATTGATGGTATCAAGCAGATAAAGACCACCAGAGGTCCCTGCAACTGTTCCAAAGTAACCAAAGCCAAGGATGAGAACTAGAAAAACATGAAGGAGTGTTCTTGAAAAGGATCCTTTCGAAAAGAAATATTGATAAAAAAGGTAGAAAGCTAAAATCAGAAGCAACATTGAAACGAGTGAGTTCTTGGCAACTCCACTCCCATTTGAACCGATAAATCCCTTCCAGATACTCATTGCTCCATTAAACACATAGTTTTTATAACTAGAGTAGAGATCAATTTTTTCAAGAATTCGTATCAGCAAAGAAAAGAAACCCACCACTGCGTTTAGAATGAAAAAGAAGAAGTTGACGAAAAGCTCATTAATCAGTACCCAAGCACCATTAAAGGAAGCGAACCCAGTCGGCTCCATATAGGACTTGAGAGAGAAGATATCGACTCCCCTTAATTTGTCAAAAGCTTCTTGCATAGATTCACCTCCTAACTAGCGTATTTATTTTCAAGGCTTGATGATACTGTGGCTTTCATTGGTTTTAGAAGCATATCAATATCTTCAAAGATGTTGTGTACGGAAATCATATTGAGATTGCCATACACATCATAGTACAGGCACTGACCAGAGATCATATTATCAATCCATTCGAGATTACTTTCAGTGACTTCTAGATTGACATGTTTTAGGATATCTTCTCTTTCTGACTTTTCATAAAAAGCAAAGATAGTCCCAAATCCAGTCGTATCATCGTCATTTTCTGCATCATGTACAGATTGAGTAATCAGTGCCAAGGTATTATTTTTGGAGCGTCCAATCCGACGCATATTTTTGATAACGGCTTTTCCTTCTGCGGACTTCATAAGAATCCATGCTTCATCAAAGAACTCAATGGTATCTTCATTTTCATTTCGTTCTCCAAAGTGTGTACAGAAGGCACCAAGCGCAAACATGAGGGCAATAGAGTTGCGTTCATGATCTGAAATTTTTGTGGAATCGTCTTTTGGTAATTTGAGATTATTGACCTCTAGGATAGTCACTCGTGACTCGTAGTTAAGCCCTTGAGTGGTGCCATCTGAAAAGGCTAGTTCCAAGATAGAGTTTGTGACAATTGAGGTCAGATAACGACCAACCGAAGCAATTTCAGAGGAAGTAGATTCTCTCAGCACTTTTAGGACGTGTTTAAAGCCGACTTTCTCACCAGCGACTCGTTTTTCCACAATTGCATTAATAGCTTCTGTGATCGCTGTTTTCTGGTCCATTGTGACATCGTCTACGGCTTGTAGTAGAAACTCGAGCATGTTTTTTGCGACCTCTACAGCCTGTTCTTTATCTAGAACGACAATAGGATCTAAGACACCGTGGTTTGATGGAAGCGAGCTATCCAGTGTCACAAAGTTAAAGTTCTCAATCTGTCTCTTGCGTTCAGGATAGAGACGTGCGAATTCAGGTGAGTTAATCACTTCTTGGTAGTGATTTCTAAGTTCACGTTTAGGATCTATATAAAGTGTTTTGACATTCTGCAAAGCTACACTTAAAAAGATGATCTGAGCAAGGAAGGATTTTCCTTGACCTGTTGCCCCCGTAATAATGATGTGTGGGTTCTTGGTGATCTTTCCAGCGATATCTTCTTTATTTCCGACTGTCGCATTGTAGAGGACAATGTTCTTTGAGGAATCAATGGCTTTTGCAATATTGTCCCAACGGCCTGTCCAGTTATCTACTCGGCCGATATACCAACCGATACGGTTTCCAGAAGAAGTATTAGTGAAGGGCATGAGTTCTGAAAATCCACGAGCTGTAACCATATGTGTCCAGGTGCGAGTTTTCTTTTGGAGGTTTTCTCCATAAAGCAGAGCTTGAAAGAGATAAGGACCGTCTTGAGAGGCTTCACTAATTTCAACTCCCATATCATCAAAGTAGTTCAAAACCACTTGCCGTCTTTGTCGTAGTTGGTTCACACTAGAAGCGGAAACAATCAGATAGGCTCCGTATTCGATGATATCTTCCTTATTTCCGACTTTCTTCATCAAGTCTTTCAGGGAGATAGAGCCCAAAATAATCTCATCTTGTTGGACGGTATCGGTATTTTCAGCTTCTTCCATGATATTGCGATAACGTGTATTTGATCGTCCCATTCGACCTTTGATCTTACCGGTATCAATGAATTCTGCCTTAATTCGTAATTCAACGGGGAAGTTCAAACGTTGGATAAATTCGCCAAGATGAAAACCGTTGAATTGAACAGGAAATTTACCTACAGGAAGAATAGTTACAAAAGATGAACCATAGGGGCTTTCTAGCTTGAGAAAGCCACCTTTTAAAACTTTAATCAAGGTATCTGTGATATTGAATTGAGCACGATTGGCGAGCACCTCCTTCTTGTAGTGAGGAATATAGCGGAGATATTGCATCCACTGGTAATAAAAGAGTTCTTCATTGGATAAACGCTTTGCCCGAAGGACGGAGAAGGCTTGGAAAATGGTGAATTCATCACTTTTATAGTCTTCATACCAGGTGGGACTTAATTCATATTCATAGCCGAGGCCTTTTGCGATTTTTTCAGTGAGCTCATTAAAACTCTCATAGGCCAAGTCTTTGACGGTAGCTCCGTGATTTTGTTTGCGTAAGATCACTCCTACAACCCAGTCAAACTGATAAGGGATCTCCATTTCATCTGTTAGACGATCCACCGTGTAAAGAAGAAGTTCTTCTCCTAGTTCACGACTATCGTCCGCTAGAGCATCTGAAAAGTCCCGCATTTTCTCTTCTAGAAGATAGTCTTTTGGGATCAGAGATATTTCAAAGAACTTGTTTTTCTGGAGCTTCTTCATCATTTGAGCAACCGTGATTTTGTGTTTGTCCTTTTTTTCTTCATCCGTAATCGTGATTGGAGTATTTGGAATACGATAATAAGCAACGACTGTTAGATCTTTTTTGAGGGCAAGGTTTTCATGTGTTTCCCTAATAGGATAGGTTAAAGTAATACTCATAGGTCCTCCTTTTCTATAGATTTGTTTTTTCAAAGACAATTTCTTCTACAGGCTCTATTCGATCTTCATGGTAGATAGCTTTTTTATTGATTTTAAAGTCCCAGAAGTAAATCAGGTAATCACCAATAAAGACATGCATCTTCTTACCGTGAGGTTCGTATTCAGTATAGAATTTGGCTAATTTGTAAGGGAGATACCAATAGAGTAGCAATGAAATTGAGTGAGTGATTTTTGCGAGTGGCACAAAGATAAATCCTCCAAAGAGTAACATGGCCACAAAGATGATGATAAAGACAATGAAAAAGGACAACTGCATCGGTGTCGCAAAGTACCATAGTCGAGTGCCCTTTTTTGTCTTAATTTCTTGGATCCAATAAGGGGCGTTTAGACCCTTACTGTAATCATAAAGTCTTTCTTCATTCATACTTAAAGTCCTGATTCAATACCGAAGAGTCGTAGGAACCAGCCGACTGCTTTTAGGATATCTTGTCCTTTCGCAATCGAAACAATAACGGCATAGAAACCAACGACTGAAAAGAGTTGAAGCCAAGAGCTATTCCGCCAAGCCTTGATCGCTAAAAGCACGGCAATGGCTGTTAGGATCCAAATTCCGTCTCCCTGAAGGAAGGTTCGTAGATTGTTTGTATTCATAGAGTTCTCCTATTCTTTATCATTTGCATAATTCAGTGGAATGGTGTGTTCAAGTTTTGAGACATAGTAGGTCTTTTCTTTTTCTGAGAGGGTAAAGGTGAAGTTTTCCGAGTGAGTGGTGCCTCCAACTTCAAAAGTAGCTTGGACATAAGCGATTAGATTATCACCATCCTGTTTAAGATAAGTGTAGTCGATTGTTTTGAAAGTGCTATTTGCGATGATATCCACATTTTTAGCAATCAGATTAAGATTATCTTGGTTTGTGGTGTAATTGGTAAAGAAGATCTTGAGGAATTTTTCCACCTTCTTACGCTCGCTGTCTGAAAAATGATCATTGGCAGTTAGTTGGAGTTTGTCATCTTCGCTAAAGTGTCCAGCTTGTGAGGATTCAATGGCAGAAAACCAAGGAAGGCCAGAAACGTAATATTTTCCATCTTTTTCATCAAAAGGAATATTGAAACCTATCACAATTTCTTTTTCTTCTGTGTTGTTATCCCGATGGATGCTTTCCTTGTATTTAACTTTATAGGTCGCAACTTTCCCTTCTACAGTCACTAACTGAGAATAGAGAAGTGTGCTAGGATTTCGAACTTGCCCTTGAGATTTTACATCAGGGATGAAGTTGTAAAATTTATTTAAGTAGTCCACTTGCGCTTTTTGTTTTTCATCTTCATTAGAAAGTGTGAAATAAGCATAGACATAGTCATTCAAGTAATACTGGAGTTTATAGTCATATTTTCTACTAGACTCCATAGGCTTTGTCTGTTGCTTTGTAGTAGCCTCAACTTGGGCTTGTAGTGTACTCACCTTATTTGAGAGTGTGATAGCACGGATAGATCCCAAGAAACCAACAAAAAGGAGGAAAGAAATTCCTCCTATGACGGCGATATTGACGGTCTTTTTATTGGTGACTTTTAGTTTTGGTGGGCCTCCTTTTTTCTCCACCTTTTTAAAGTGTGAGAGATATTCTTTTGCTTGAAGCAAGTAGCGTTTAGCTTTATCCATAGATCCTCCTTTAGAGACCAGCAAGCTCAATGAGCTTTGATCCTTTTGCATAAAGGCGCTTATTGGCTTTTTCGATCTCGCCGTTAATGTAATAGTAGCCTCGTAGCTCAGTTTGGAGTTGTTCGATCAATTGAGGTTTTAGATCCTTGGCTTCTTCTTTTTTAAGGAGACTATTTAATTCACCAGCCTTGGTCCAAGCTTCTCTATGATCTTTCTTTTTAAGTAATTCTCCCAGTTCATTCGTGACTTGAGAGATTTTCTTTTCAAAAATAGTTTTAGTAGCCATTTCAATTTCCTTTCTAAATTTTTCTTGATTGTCTTTGATGGTCTTTTGGATATAAGTAATGAGTGACGGGCGCATTTTTTTATTCACGCTCAATACTTGACCATCTAATGTGAAATAGGCATGTTCATAGGCATAAAATCCTCTACTATCTGGAAGTTCTTCTGTACACCTGCCAGCGCATTCATAGTAGAAGTCCTTACCTTTTCGTAAGAGGATATAAATCTTCCAAAATTCATGTTCTGGAAGAAGTAGAAAGTCTGCTTGATAGATCTTCTTCAGCATCTCAAGAATCCTCAAGTAGATCATCGTAACCTAGAGCTTGGTAAATGAAATCTGAATCGAACCAGAGCCAGTCATTGATTTGTACTTCTGTTGGTGTATCACCAGAGAAGATATCTTCACAAATGACAGTTAGAGTATCTACTCCACCACGTTCACGGACAGTATTCAAGGTCGTTAGTCCACCAGACCAGGCTTTAAAGTTGTCTAGTGAATTGATTTGAACTTTGTATTCCATATTGCTTTTCCTTTCTAGTGTTCATATTGTTTATTGGTTTTTAGAAGTCGTAACATGGCTTTTCCTCGATCTGTTATTTCTCCGCTGTTCTGAATCATTTTCATGTATTCTGTTTGCAGGATTTTATCTGCTTCAGTGACTAGTGCAAGGGAGTTAGCAACTTGGTAGGTTAGCCAGCGGATTGTCCTCTCAATACTATAAGGCTGTGGGTTGGTTGAGAGTTTCAAGGGTTCGACTCCTCCAAAGAGTTTTTGCCATTTTTCATCGGGTTTATAGGCTCCAAATCGAGTGAGACCATCATAGACTTGGATTTCTTTATTGACGATACCTCGTGCAATTTCTCCAAGGTCTACACCGTTGATATATTCCTCCACAACACCTTGAGCTTTCTGATCTGAGAACCGCAATTCATATCGATTCCAGATACCAAAAATCTCCAAGGATTCGTCCAAGGAGATATTTTCCATTCGTGCTATTTCATAGCGCTTTTCATAAAAGTTGAAGTAGAGTTGACTTTGACGACTCCCAAAGTAAATGGATAAGCCGTGATTAGCTTCCATGTCTTCATTATCTGTGAATGATCCACCACCTGTGATATTCCATTTCTTGATCGTATCTAGAACAATCTCTTTGGAATGGAGTTTATCAATTAGTTTGGAAATCTGAATTTGTTCGTCCTCGTGACCGTAGCCCTTATAGAGTTCATCTAGAGCAATATCGAGACGCTTTACCCGAACATCTTCATAGGAATAAAGAATGTTTTGAAGAAAGATCTGCCAAGTGATTCCCTTGTCTTCTAGAAGTAATTCCAACTCACGGCATCCTTGACCAGATAGTTGAAGACAAGTTTGGTAGTCATTTGTCACAGACTTATCAAAGAAGTCAAAAATCCAGATATTTCCTCGTTGCCATAAGTGGGTATAATTCATCAGACGGGTTTCTTGGCCTGTAAATTCACTTAGGTGACAGTGAAGAAAGTTTTCACAGAAAGCATCTAGATCCTTTAATCTAGGAAAGGATAATCGTAGATAGTCTATCTGAGCCCGAAGACTGTTTTTATCGCAATCTTGATAGTAACCGAGCCTTTCTTTTAGTTCTCTAAACTTATCAATCGTCAGTCCTCTTTCGCCTGTTTCATAAGAACGGTAGGTTCTAGTCGGAAGATCAACAGCTTGTGCAAATGCTTTTTGACTAAGTCTTGTTTGTTTTCTGAAATTCTTAATATGAAAAGGGCTCATTTTGTCCATTCATCGCAACACCTCTTTCTAACAAAGTGACACACTTTTTTGACGAAAGTGACACACTTCATAAAAATTGAAAATCCAACTCCCATAAGGAATGAGGAGGGGTGGACTTGGCGTTTTTGCCAAATGTAACCTCCCTATTAGAAAACGGGGGTTCGTTGTCATCATGAGCCAGGAACGGCGGGCTTCGGCCTTCGCCTGACCTGCGGTCAGGCTTGCCCTTGTCCTAGCCCATGATGACGGATAATCGCTTCAATAGCTTTTGGATAAGACTTACGTCCATCTTCCTCAAAGCGAGTGATTATTTCAAGAAGTAACTTTTCTTGGAAAGGTTCAATGAGAATAGCGGAGTCGGTACGTTCAAATGAAATCCCGTGCTCTTCCATATAAGGGATGATTTTCCGAAGAGTTTGCATCTTTAAATCGTACTCATCCGCAAATTCCTTGAGTGGTCGCTTATTTGGTTCGTTTTCTATAACCTCCTTTTCCTCTATAGGGTCAATTGTTTCAACTGGTGATTTGTATTCTTTAAATACTGAGAACTCTTCTCCTTCAAATTCCATAATGGGAATTTTAGCGTATTCATCATAGAATGAAAATCCTTGATCGAGTGGAATATAAGGTGAATAAAATTCCCCAGCTAGATTACCACTTGAAGCAATATAACCACGACCGACTACTTTCACCCCGTTAATTTCGTCTAGCTTTTTAAACTCTTTGGTTTTATTAGCGTCTCCAAACATCATGTCATATCCTGTTGATTCTAAATGACCGACTGAAAGACGCATCATAAAGTTGTCTCGAAGAGAAGTTTTGATATATTCCCCATCAGGCCGTTGCATGGCAAAGATCACATATACTCCAGCTTGACGACCCTCTAGAACGATTTGAGTTAGGTATTCCATGAGCTCCGATTGTTGGCTATAGTCACGGTCAATCTTGGCCATGAGAGCAGCCCATTCATCAACTAGAATAAACTTAGGTTTTAGATTGTAATGGGTGTAATAAGTATCTGGTCTATAGTCTGGAAAAGACGTTAAGACCTCGTAGCGCTTCTTCATAAACTCTACATTTTCTCTAAAACAATTGATGATATCCTCTTTACTAGAATAGACTCGACCGTGAAAGACTGGAAGTTTCTTTAAAGAAGCTAAGTCTGAGTTTTTAGGATCACAAATATCTATATAGCCAACTTTTAATAGGGCATAGATAATGGACATGAGAGTAACGGTTTTTCCTCCTCCAGTACCTCCACCAACTAGTAAGTGGGAATCTTTCACATAGTCCCAGTAAACATCTTTCATAAGGCGGATCTTTGAGCCTTTCACTTCAACCTGATCAATTGAAATACGACTATCAATCCGATTGATAGCAATTTTGTATTTAACAAAACAATTATCAAAACTCTTATCACGAAAATCCCCATTGAACATGACTTCAAGAGTAGAGCCAAGATTTAAAAACCGATCTTGAAACTTGTTCCCCTCTAATATAAAACTGACTTGAATCTCGTAACGACTTTGTTTTAGGTAGACCCTGGGAAGAGTGATTTTCTCTACTATTCCTTTGTCCCGTCTGACCTTCTTTACAAGATACAAGTTATTCTCTAGCAAGAAACGAGAGAGGATTCGAAGACTATTGAGCTTTTGAAAAAAGATCAACTTTCTGTAGCAAACTCGATTGATAAACCAAGCAAGGAGTAAAGAAAAGAGAAACCCAGCTCCTAGAAAATATCCTTGAGGTAAGGGATGAACTTTTAATTCTTCTAGATGGATGTAGCTGTAGTAACTAATAGCCAACAAAAAAGGAAACCACCAGATAAACCATGTGATTCCCTTTAGTTTACGATGAAAAACTCGAACTCTTTTTCCCCGATAGGTAAAGAGTTTCATTCTGCATCACCTCCTAGTTGTCCTTCTTATTTTCTAACGGTTTGTTTTCTTTATTCGGTGTACCTCCAGCTTTTTTCTTGATTTTAGAAGCAAAGAGCTTATAGATATCATTACGATTGACGTGGGTATGCGTGATAACAATATCTTCTAGTTCAACCTCTTCTCGGTATTTAATACCTAGGTCTTCAATCTCAGACTCTGACATATCTGCGATCGTGAAAAAGAGAGTTTCGTGCTGGACAGAAGAATGAATCCCTACAACGATTCCACGGATCTCACCTGTATTGACTTGGACAAATGATCCGTCAGGATTTCGTTGTGAACGATCCACCTCAAAGATGATATCAGGGCCCTCAATGCCTCGGAAAGTCAGTTTTTCAAGAATTGCTGGTACATCCAGCCCGTCTGTAATGACACGATAAGTCTTGTCAGCAATTTGTAGTTTTTCTCCGTAGTTTAATCCAATTTTAGCCATGTGATTTTCTCCTTTTATTTCTTATTTTTTAAGTACCAATTTTTCCGCAAAGACATTGAGGTAAGGTGCAACAGTGATACCATTTAAAGCAGTATCTGGGAAAAAGATTGGGTTAACCGCTTCTACTAGAGCATCTTCTGGAAAGACCGTTGTAGAGGCTGGTGTGATGACATGGAAGGCTCCGTGCTCTTCGCTGTTTAGAATGTGACGTTGGTATTTACCTTCTTTTCCAAAAATAAATTTAGGAGCATTTCCCAAACGTTCGTAGTAAGCAGGGCCAATAAATTCTGGTTTCATTTTAAGTGTTTCTGAGATCATAAGATTTTCCTTTCTGAGTGTAAAATAAAAAGAGTTAAGCTAGTTGCTTCACTCTTGAGTAATAGTGATTAAAAATTTTGCGTTTATACATGCGACTATAGAGATCAATATCCCCATGAGCATAGCCATTTCTACGAGCATCTTGAGTAAGATGATCTAAATCAATTTGAGCCTGAGCATAGAGTTTAGCCTGTAGTTTATCAGATTCACTAAACATACCATAGGTAAATTCATAGTTATCATAGAGTCGTTTACATTGTAGTGCGAAAAAAGTTTGTCATATTATTCTCCTTTATCGTAATAAGTAAAAAAGCTACTAAGTGAAAAAAGGAAAGAACTTAGTAGCTTGAGAGTAGGTCTATCAAACGATAGACAGCAGTAAAGAAAAGTTATTTGGTTGAAGGATCCCTCCTTCACGGTGGCAACGTTTAGCAAGGTGCTTTGCGTGAATTACCATCGCTTTCCCAGCCAATCTCTTTAGGTAGTCATGATCATACCCAAGGGATTCTCTTACGCCCTTTGACGAAGCCAGTTCACTTTACTATTCGGAAAAGTGCGAAAGTCCGAAATGCGTGGAAGCCCACAAGAATTGAGTCTTGTTTTCTATCTTCACTTCAACCATAAAACGGACTTGACTTTACCTATCAAATATATTACAATAAAGGTGCTAAGTTTATGTGTAGTTCTGATGATCAGTCCTCTGGTTGTCAGACGCACTTTTTATTTAATTTTCAAAGAGCGTTGAAATGAACCTTTCAAATAAGGTTATTATTTTTTAAGTTCAGTACAACTATCAGTTGTTACGCCTATTATACAACCTATAGTTGTGGATGTCAACCGTTTTTTGAAAAAATTTAAAAATACTTTTTTAAGGGGAACTATAATGGACCTTGCGGAACACCTTAAGACCTTGAGAAAACAAGCTAAAATGACCCAAGCCCAAGTCGCAAAAACTATCGAAATTTCGCAACAAGGATACGCTTATTGGGAACAAGGCAAAAAACGTCCAAGTTACGATAATCTAGTGAAGATTGCTAAACTCTTTAATGTATCTGTCGATACCTTGGTATCAAATGAAACCAATGATGATATTGACTTATCAGAAGTAGAATTGCTCTTCAGAACCACATCAGACGGTATGAGCAATGAAGAAAAAGAAATCTTCAAACAAGAGCTACTTCAGTTTATGAAGGAGCGTAAGAAACTTTTTGATAAGGAAAAGTAAATGAAAAGAATAATTGGGAAAATAAAAAGAAAATTTACAATCCGAAGACTAATTAGAATTTTCGATTTTGATGAACATGATCAACATAAAGGAAATAATAGAAAAGAAGTAGCAGAGAATGCTATTAAATCATGGTATGAAAAATTATCTGAAAATCAAGTAAGGTATTTTATTAATGCATTAAGTGAATACAGATACTATTCGTCTATCAAAACAAGTAAAACATATGAAAAGTTGCTGAATGATGTAGAATACAAAGAAATAAGGGAGGTCATCAAGGGGAAATCAGTAATTTATATGCCTTTAAAAAAGAAGAACGATAGAACCGAGACAAGTATATCTATGTTTGTGAACTTTATAAATGTTTTTGGAATTGATTCATTGCAAACATCTCAGGAAGATACCGTTAAGTGGTTTGAAAATTATAAAAATTTAAATGAAAAATTTAAAAAATATGATCATATTAAAGAAGAGTATGAAAGAAAAATCGAGGAGTATGAAGCCTTAAGTGCAAAAAAAACGCATGACAAGCTAGTTAATAAGAGTATAGATAGGCAAATTGAGAAAAACAAAAATAATGCAACTAGAGAATATGAATCAAAGAAACGTGAAAAGAGTAATTTATTAAAGGACCATAAACACGAGTTTGACGCGAAAAACATTCTGATTGTAGACGATTTTTTATGCAGTGGAACTTCGTTAATTAAATTATTGACAAGCATAAGTTCATACGCTATAGATCTCGACAAGATGATATATTTCGTTTTCTTAGAAGCTACTAAAGAAGGAAAGTTAGCCGTAGAAAATAATCCTATATTTAAAAGTTTTAACAATGTAAAAATATATAATTTAAATACAGCTATTAATTATGAAGAAGATATTTTATCTTCTAAAGAAGAGGTTAAAGAGTTTAAGAGTAATAAAGAAGAGATTTATAGAGAATTTAAGCTAAGTGATGATAGGCGTTATAATCCTAAAACTATGTTTTCTTCTTTTGTAAATGCGCCTAACTCTAATTATGCGTTTTTGTCATTGCCACCGAAAGATGGAGACTGGCTCACTCCATTTCCTAGAAAAAAAAGAGGGAGACGAAAAGTAAAAGTATGAACAAAAAGTATATTAGAATCTTAAAATGGCTCAATAAATACCCAGTATATGATGTAACTAATTTAATGAAGACTAAACTTCATTTGTTAGATTCTCAGATTGTTCTTCATTTTGATAATTTAAAGAAGCAGAAATTGATTAAGTATTCAAATTACAAAATTAGTATCACAATGAAAGGTAAAATTTTATTGTTAAAAGATTTCTATACAGAGGGTATTGTAAAGAAATATATCAGTAAAGAAAAAAAAGATTTCACCATAGATAAAGAATTCTATGAAAATTATTTACCTCCCGAAAATAAAATGATAGAATAGTAATGACGACTAGTATTGCAGCCATTGCTGTTCTAATCCTATCTCAAATTCTGAATACACAATAGTGTAATGCTTGTTATTTGAGATAAATCTCAAACAAAAGAGTAGTCGTCTTTTTTTATGAATTTAGTAGAGTATAAGCAACAATTAGAAAGCAAGTATCTTCCGGTATTTTACGATTTTGAGCATGTAAAAAAGACTTTTAGAATAAAAGATGGCATGAACAAATTTATGCAAATGAACATATCGTGCTATAAAGTTAAAAAGCATACCAAAGTAAAAAAAGGTAATGGACCATTAAAATCTGATTACAGGATGATTTACACAGTTTCTCCGGAATTAAAGTTTATTCAAAAATGGATATTCGATAATATTTTAAGCAAAACATCTGTCTCTGATGTAAGTCACGCTTTTGTAAAAGGTAGATCATTATTAACCAATGCTAGAGCACATGTTTCACATAAGGATACTTGGCTTCTGAGGCTAGATATTAGAAATTTTTTTGAATCAATTAAATCTACTGCAATAGAAAATATTTTTATTGAACTTGGGTATTCGAAAGGAGCAAGTAAAGCCTTGACTCTTTTGACTACTTATAAAGGGAGGTTACGTCAGGGTTTTTTAACAAGCCCTTCTCTCTCAAATTTATACCTTAAAAATTTTGATAGTATCATTCTATCCAAAATTAATGAAGAAATAACCTATACTAGATATGCAGATGATTTATTTTTTTCAGGGGAGTTAACAGATGGTTTTGAACATTATATTGCTAAAATAAAACAATATTCAGGATATTATTTGTCTCAAAAACATCTAAGATTAAAAAAATCAAAGACTTCTTTGCAAACTTCAAATAGAAAACGGATAACTGGACTTTATATAGAAGATGAAAGAATTGTCGTATCAAAAACTTATATAAAATCAATTGAACGAGAATTGTTTTATTGTGAAAAATATGGTATTTCTACTCACCTAAGACATAGTGGAAAGCTAGATAAAATGGATTTCTATAAGTATATTTTAGGGAAATGCTCATTTGTAAAAATGGTGGAACCTAGTAAAGGGATTGAATTGATTGAGCGAGTACAAAAATTATATGAAACAAATGAAGTAGATTAGGATAATACTTCCAGTGGACAATCGTCCACTTTTTCTATATAATTATTGTTAGTTTATAAAACAACAAAACTTCAAGGAGGTATTATGGATACACGATACAGCCAAATTAAGGAAGTTGCAAATCGTTACATTTACAAGTATATCAAGGAGAATGACTCTTCTCTTTTGGGGTATGACTTTGAAGGATTTTTCAACCATATTGTTGAGAGTCACAATATCAAGGTAATGGAGCATCACTTTTCCAGTCGCAAGATTGAAGGGTTGACCTTGATTGATGAGAGCGGTGTTTCATTTTCTTATGAAAGGGAAAATCCGCAAGTGAAACAAAACTTTACTAAGTGCCATGAGTTGGGGCATTTTTTGCTAAAGCATAGTGGCTCTTTCTTTACAGAGTTAAAGGATGAGTCTGACTCTATCTTTGAGAGCGAAGCAAATCTCTTTTCAGCATTTGTGCTTATGCCAAGTATTGTTTTGCTGTCAAAGATATTTTATAGGCATGATAGCTTTTCACGAGTAATGAAAGATCTGAAAGTTTCTGCTGAAGCCTTGGTCTACCGCTTGAGAGACTTATTCAGTCATGAAACAACTCATTCAATAGATGAGATTAACCATGCTATTCAAGACTATAAAAACGGTCAGTTGGATAGAATTGTAGATATGTTTGGCTTGTTGAAGTCGTCTATTATCGAAGAGTATAAACAAGTCATTATAGATATGCTAGCCAAGGTTTACCATTTGCTGATCAGAGATGCCTACCTGTCTGATAGACAAATCCATGAATTGAAGGATAAATCGTTCAGACAAGCCTTGGAAGCTGACAAATCAGATATTTCTTGTGGTCAACTTTTTGATTATGGTAAAGTCATTTACTTTGCCTGGAAGAAGGATAGGTTAACAGAGAGACAAGCTGTTAGTAACGCTAAAACACAACTACTGTTAGAAAGGGCATGAGATGTTCAACGGTACAAAATTAAAGCAAAAAAGGGAAGAGTTGGGAATGAAACAAAGCGAGGTCGCACGGCTTCTTGATATTAACCGTTCTTCTTATTTCTCTTGGGAAAATGGCAGAGCAGTCCCCAATAAAGCCAACTTGAAAAAGATTTCTGAGATTCTAGGTGTAACAGAAGCGTTCTTCTATGAAGAAGAAATTGCTATGCTTTATAAGCAACTGAATCCTACTAATCAGACCAAGGTTATGAACTATGTTAAAGACTTAGTAGATAAGCAATCTAATATTATTGCTATGCCTACCTTCCCTTATCGTGTCTATGAAAGCCTATCAGCTGGTATTGGTGCCACTGTCTATGATGATAAGAACTTTGATACGGTATACTTTGATAAGGAACTGGCTCATGATTTTGCTTTATGGATTTCAGGGGATTCCATGGAGCCTACTTATCATAACGGATCCGTTGCTCTTATTCGTGAGACAGGATTTGATTACGATGGTGCAGTTTATGCCGTAGTCTGCAATAGCCAGACCTACATTAAACGGGTCTATCGTGAAGAGGACGGCTTACGGTTAGTTTCTATCAATCCTAAGTACGAAGATATTTTTCTTTCATATGATGAAGATCCAAGAATTGTAGGAATTATTGTAGGAAACTTTATCCCATTAGAGAACTAATTTAAAGTTTTAAAAAAATAAAAATAAAATTTCAATAAGGAGAGGAATTCCATGAAAAAATCATTTATATATATTATAGATTGGACATCTACATTATCTGCCATTAAAATTGGAAAAGCTGATAATATTTATTCCAGATATTCACAATTAAAGTCTAATTTTGGAGAAGCTGACTTAGCAAATTCTTACTGGATTGAAGTTCCAGTTTCTAAAGTAAATGATATCGAAAAATTAATACATTTGAGATTGAAGAGATACCGAAAAGAGATATCAATTAAATCTGATGGATCTACCGAATTTTTTGATATCAATTCATTTGAAAGTCTTAAAGAACTATGTAAAGATATGGATTTAACTATTCAAAAAGGAATAAGTAAACCTAAAAAGAGGAATAAGCGAATTATGACTTATGCTGAACAACAACAGAAAGCCAAAGAAAATTTTGAAAAATCAATAAGAAAATCTCAACGAACTCTAAAAAGGCTTATTACTGTTTTTAAGTATTTAAACCAAGAAAAAAATAACTTTGAAATTAAATATCTAAAACCAGATGAAAAAGCCTTAATTAGAAGATATTACCAGAGTTCCTCTCCGAAAAGATGGGTAAACAGTTTTATTATTTGTCCTGAAAAAAAAGTAAAAGGCAAGTTTTTGGATTGGCTTCAAAAGAAAAGTTATTTACATATAGATTACGGAATTGGGGCTGGAAGTAGCTCCATGAGTTTGTTTTCTTATCCCTTAAATGATTCAGGCGATGAGTACGTTACAGATATTTATTTTCAAGAGTGCCTCTTAACTAACTTAAAAAATTTAAGAGCGTTGAAAAAAATGACAGTCCAAAAGAATATGATTATAATCACAAATACCTACTACCTTATCTTGATGAAATCATTTCTCAAATAGAAAAATTTCTAGAAAGAAGACAAGCAGATTTTAACGTTGAAAATTGGTTATACCCAAATTACGAATGGCAAAATAATATGAATGAGAATGGGGGCTCTGAAATATTTAATTTACAGAAATCATCAAAAAGAGTAATTAAAGTAAATCTAGAGCCTGAAAAAATCAAATCTATAATTGTAACTAAAAAAAATTGGATTTTAAAACTCAAAGATAAAGAAGCAGAGTTTTATATTTCACGACTACATATTGAAGACAATAGTTTTTCGCATGATCATTTATTTTATTTCGCAGATGAAGATAATTATTTTAAGTTTTTAAATTTTCTTAACGATCTATTCATTAAAGATACTAAAGTAATAAAAGAAATAGAAACAATTATATATTATCCTAAATCAATTGAAAATAAAATATACTCTATTGATGATCTTATTTAATTTCCCTCATAATAAAAAGACTAGCAAATTTAGAATTTGAACTAGTCTTTTTATATTTCAAAGTGAATTAATTAGCCTCGATTGCTTCTCTAACTTTTAGTGCAACTGCTCTAGCTAATAGAGGAGGAACAGCATTCCCTACTTGGGTGAATTGAGGTGTTTCTTGAGATCGTTTATCCCCACCTGTTGTCCTCTTGCCTAAGAACTCAAAACTATCATCAAACGATTGTATTCTAGCCATTTCTCGTACAGTAAGTACTCTATCAAAATAGGGGTGAATAAAGTCGTCTGGTAAAGTGACTATAGTTGGTGATACAGAATCTGGATTAAGTCTAGTTCGTATTGATTTTCTTGTGAGAATCGCCTCACCAATTTTATCGGTAATTTCTCCATTCATAAGTAAGTGATGAAAAGTATCTGCACTGTATTCTCTATTAAGCAATGGCTGTACTGTTTCCCAGAAAGTGTTTGTCTGTTCTAGGTTGGTATTTAACCTACTAGCAAGTGATTTTAGAACGCTAGTAAATTCGTGTTCATTATTTTTCAGACTAGATAATATGGCTAACTGGCGATTAGTGAAATGCAACCAACGACTGGCCTTGAACTTATTATCGAATAAGTTAAGTTTTACGAGTGTATCATTTATAACTCCAGTATTAATAGCTAGATTAACTTGAAATAGACTTTCGTTAAACAATTCTGGACAAGTATCACGGAGATTTATCCCTTCTGCTTTGAGTCGGTTGATCACTGCACGGGTGTTTTCTCCAGGTTGATACAATGAGAATCTTTGGGAAACCAGTTTATCGTGTCTGGATTCTTCCATGTTTGTAATTTGTTCTCGTGGTATATTTTCTCCTGCTACTGTAGGTGTCTCACCTTGTATCCTATTTTGGGCATATTCAGATAAATCATTCTGGTTTGTATTATATAAACCAGTTAAAGCTTCTCTTACTGTTACTTCGGGTAGTACATCTGGTTCTGGATATTCAAGAGGATTAACATCATTTCTGTATGCTAAAAAGACTACACGATTTCTTTGTTGAGGAACTCCAAAATTAGCAGAATTTAGTACTTGAACATCAAGTAAAACATAACCCAGTTCTTGTAATTCTTCTTTAAGAATTTCCTTTACTAGTCTTTGTCCCAAATATGATTCATCTCTAACCACGCTTGGAAAATCAAGCATAAGCATGTCTAGAATACCGGTAACATTCTCCATGACGACATATCTCGGGCGCACATCCCGAATAATTCGTAAGTATTCATGGAAAAGCATATTTCTGGGATCGCTGGCATCTCGTTTCCCAAGGCGACTAAATCCTTGACAAGGTGGTCCTCCGAAAATGACATCTATATCGCCGGGTTCAAAAATATTTCCGTACCTTAAGTTATTTATCACTTCAAAAATACGTTCAGAAGTTAATTCTTTGATATCTGCTAGTTCAAAGTGGGTATCAACTCCTTCTTCGAGACCAAGTTGTTGGTGTCTATTAACGTAGGTTTCTTGCACCATTGGGCTTCTATCGCTAGAAAAAAGTATATCGAATCCAGCCTGTAAGATTCCTTCACTAAAACCTCCAGCACCACAGAATAAATCAATTGCATATGGCATTTTTAAATTTCTCGCTTTCTTTCTAATATTATATCAGAAATAATTATTCAAGTCCAGGATGAACTATTGAGTAATTTCTATACTTATTTATTCGCAAAAAATACGATTATTTAGATTATTAATTGCAGACATTTTTTAACTTGTTGAATATAACCAGTTAAAAAAGCAAACATATCCGAATTAAAAACCCTTTAAAAAGACAACTTATCCGAATTTATAAATCTATTTTAAAGGTAAAATAGATTTATAAATCACCCGAGGTTTAAAAATGAAAATAGCTATTGAGAATCTTAATCGCGTTAAAACGATTAAGCAATTTACTCATAAAGAATTGGCTGAAAAAACAGGTTATTCAAGAAACTCAATTCAGAAGTTGTTCTCCTATCATAATAATAATAAAACGAGATTGGATCTCGTTGTGGCTGTTTGCAAAGGATTAGACATTGATTTTCCTTCAATATTTGATAGAAAAACAGAAAATTATTATGGACATTATATGTTTAATAATGACTTAGTTAATACTCTGGGAACAGATTATTACTTAAGAAATTTTGTGAATAGAGTCCAACTCGAAATTAAAAACAATCCACGTTATTCTTTAAAAATAACAACTGGATTGAGTGAATCAACAATAAGTGACTTGTTAAATTTTAAAACAAGAAATCCCCGGGTAGAAACATTATTAAAAATTGCGGAAGGACTAAATATTTCTATGTCTGAAATGTTTAGATAGGTATTAATATGCTTTTTGAACCTTATCAAGACGAACTACAATTTATTGAACAAATCCACAAATATAATGAAAGAGAATACACAGTTATTCGCCTAACGGATACAATGCTATCTAAAAGCATAATAGATGCCAACGTATTCGTTCAGGATGTTCTTAAAAAGTATGGATTAATGGACTATCAATCACTCCAAAATGGTGAGAAGAAAAAGTTGGATGCAATGCTGTATATTGGTGAAGAAAAATTTGAAACAAAGATGTCATGCTATCGTGCTAATGCTCGAGGGGATGAGAGATTTTGGATTTATGGGCGCCAATTTAAAGAAAGTTTCCATTCTGGCGACTTGATGTACATATCTGTAGATCCAAGTAATAGACGGGTTATTAATATTAATGTCTCTAGGGGGATCTTGTCAGATGAAGATTTAGCCAAAATTTTCGGACAGGATAAAATTAAAGAAGCACTTTCTAGATTAATTCCTAAGGTAAAAGAGATTGCTTCTAAAGGTTATCACCCTAATTCTAAAGGAATAGGGAAAATTTCTCCTAAAGATGCTGGTGACACACTTGAGAATTTACTAGGAATTAAGACTAATAATAGCCAAAAAGCAGACTTTGAAGATTTAATTGAACTAAAGTCTAAGACTTCAAAAACACTTGATACTTTATTTACATTACGTCCAAAGTTTGAAGGTACGCCTGTAGCAGAATTTGAATCCAATGATCGTAATCGGGTTTCAGCGTTTGCGAGGTTGTATGGATATGAATCTGACAAGCATCCCGGTATGAATAGTTTATATATCACCATCGGGTCTGAGATGTCACCTCAAAATAATCAAAAATTTTATTTGGACGTAAATGAAAGCGATAGAACTGTAGAAATTCGTAGACATGAAAACGATACCTCTCAAAGGGTGGCTTATTGGCATTTTGAAGATTTAGAAAAAGAGCTACACTTAAAACATCCTGCCACGCTTTGGGTAAAAGCGGAAAGTAGGATGAACGGTGACATTGCTGAGTTTAAATACACAGAAGCAGAGTTGACTCGTTCCCCTCAATTTATGACGTTCATATCCTTAATTAAATTGGGAGTTGTAACTTATGATTGGCGCGGCTATACTTCTAAAGAAGGGAAGTATGAAGGGAAAAATCATGGAAATGCATGGCGAGTAAAAAATAAACACCGTAATCAACTTTTCGGTAGCTCAGAAGTCATTGAATTGATATAAAACAATAGACACCTTTTCATTTGAGAGGTGTCTATTTGTTAATAAAACTCATCTTTAGTTGATTCAATAATATCTGTGTGGAAATTTTCTATTAGGGATGTGAAATATGCTTTTGAATTATTAGGAGTTATCATAAGAAGTTCGTTAAATGAATTAAGAGATTTCAAATCATTAATAGTAATGTGGAATGACTTTGATTTACAAATAACCATAATTTCATCTCCAAAACGATTAACTTCTTCAATGTTTTGCCCTTGAAAAATGTTCTTTTCAATTAAGATTTTGAGGTCCTTTATGAAGTCATATAGATTTTTGTATTGTTCTTCTAAATTTTAAATGGGAAAATCCTTTCTATTTATAGTTATAATGTTTTAGTGCTCCGTTATAGGCCTCGCTATTTTTTTGGTAATACTCACGTTCAACACCTGTTATGTTCACTGTAATCATGCCATCTTTGTATTTATACTTGACTATTGAATCAGAAGCAGTTCCGCCTGTTAGATTTAATGTGCTGTTTTCTTTGTTGATTGTGAAGTGATCAGCTTCACCATGATCGATAGTACCTGTATCTCCTTTAATAGTAAAAGCTAACTCGTTTCTTTCACTTGAGATCCAATAATACTCACCATCTAAAGATTGGTAGTTGTTTTTAGAGCAAGCAATTAATGTAATTATTGATAATGAAAGTAGTAGTATACCTATTAATTTTCTCATTATTTTTGCCTCCTTCTATAATTTTAATTATACCAAAATAATACTACGAGAGTATATCAATGTCTGTTATAACGGAAAAATGAAGAAATGTCTATTATAATAGCAAATAATAACTTTCGGAAAAATTGTTATTTTTCCGAAAGTTAAAAAAACAATGGAATTTCCATTGTTTTTTGCTATAATGACACTATAAATAGTAAAGAGATATAATGTGTATTGAGCTCCCTTCATCTATAACAGAAATTATAAATTTTTCATTTTTGTTACTTTCTTTATTTATTATTCTAAATTATAATTACATACATACAAACAAATTAAAAAGTATTTAGAAATTTCCTTGTTTCAATCAAATTTTTTAAAAAAAGAAAACAGAAAATCTCTGAAAAAATATTGATATCAAGTTGTTTTCAAACTCTCCAAGATAGATTTAAATCAAACTAGGATTGAAAAAGAATCTTAAAGAGTCACAATTTAAAAAAACTAGAGAGATTGAAAAAGGAGAAACTAAGAAACTTAAAGAGAGATTTATTGTAAATTTTATAATGAGCAAATTTTGAATCAAAAGAGATATTTTCAGTTGAAAATGGGACAACGTTTATCGGTGCTTGGCTTAGTAACTATTGTTTCAATTGCTGTTGATAATTTATATCTTCATCAAAAATCTAAAAATACTAGTATTAGAGATTAAATTGAGATATTAAAAAAAGCATTGGATAATGCTGACATGGAATATTATCGAATATAGAAGGGGATTGTGTATGCTTGTTATTTCTTTAATAAAAAACTTACTGATAGAAAAACTAGGAAATTATTTTAGAGGAGTATTAGGGAAGTTGAGACTGAGGTTTTTTACTAAAAAACTAAAAAATGAAGTCGAAGTCTCGATATTGGAGAAATATGGAGATAGGATATATTATCTTGATTTTGATAGATTTTTAATTGAACAGGATGTGCTAAGTAACATTATTAAAAATTTTATTAATCAGGATATTTTGCAATATAGAACAATAAGCCAGTCAGTAGATTTTTATCTTAATTTGTTTATTGAAAGATATCCTAAATATAAACTCTATAATAGTGATTTGAAACGAATTCTTAAAAAATATTTTGAAATAATATTTAGACAACTTAATGAAATAAAAACTCCTGAATCACAAATACTATGTCGAACTATTAGAGAGATTAGTGATAGCATAGACAAACAGTTGCAGTACTTAACGAATGTAGTGGATGATAATAATGCAATGTTAAATAAAATTGCAAATGGTAATTTTAGGATACGTTCCTATATTGAAACCTTATTAGCAACATCTGATTATTCATTTGAACAGTCCGACTATTTTGAGCGTTACCTATTTCGGGATACGGAAAGAAGTGAGGCGAAAGAATCATTAGATGTCCTTTTACAATACCATAAAGTTGTATTAACAGGAGAAGCAGGATTAGGAAAAACGTTTGAGATAATTAAAATAATTAATCGGTTATGTGAACGGTACTCTAATTATCAATTAATCCCTGTCTACATTCCGTTAATGGAGTACGAGGATAGTCTAGGGACATTATTCAATATTATTCAATCGAAAATGGAACCTTTTTGTATAGGAAATTCTAAAGAAGCTATTAATCAGCTATTTGTTAATAATCAACTAGCACTGTTTTTCGATGGTATTGATGATATTATTGATGATAGAAAAAGAGTAAAATTTTTTTCTGAAGCGAATCAATTAATGGCACAATATGACCGAAATTTTTTCTTTTTCACAACTCGGAAAAATCGCTATCAGCATGAGCTTGGAGAAGAAAAGAGTTTCATTCTAACGAAACTTGATGATAGTATAATTCAAAGTGACTTAATTAAACTTGGATGTTACAGTAATCTTCCTAAAGCATATCTTGAATTATTTAGGAATCCTTTACTGTATAAAATTGGTAAAAATATTTTAGCTGATAAGAAACATAAGGAGCTACTCAATCGGACTCAAATTTTTAAAGAGTATTTTGAAAATAATTATTACAAAAATAGTTATTCAGAATTGTCTTTGCATGAAACATTAAATCTTTTTGGCAAATTTTCTTACGAGTATTTTAATCAATCTAGTTTTACATATAGTGAAGTAGATAAAATAATAAGCTCTTATCCAGTTTCTACACTGAGTAGAAGAAATACAATTGATTATTTTATAAATTTTGGAATTTTTAGTATTTCAGATAGAATTGCTTTTTCTCACAAACTATTTAAGGAGTTTTGTGCGGCATACTATATTACGAATAATTTGAGGATTTCATCAGATACCGAGCTTCTCGAGAAACTTATCTATAATGAAGAATGGCAAGAGGTAGTAGTTTTTATCGCAGGATTATTTTCCACTATTGAGGAACAAGATAGATTTTTAGATTTTGTTCTACAACGTAACTTACCTCTCTATATTGAATGTATTAATTCTAAAAATGATTTATTGAGTAGTGATGAGATTCCAGATTTCTCTAAGGAAGATAATGTAGAAAGAATATTATCAGAGATTCACAAAACCTATAAGTTTATAGTGGAAAATTATTTCTCCCCGATATCAGAGCAATTTGAACCATTTATCACGGAAAATCATAAATTGGAATCTAAAATAGGAATTGCTGGAGGTATGGAAGAAAATACCCTTTATTATTGGTTTGATATTGTGGACAGAGATGTTCCAGATGTAAAAACTATCAACGCTGAATTGTTGAGTCAAGCGAGTCAAGAATATCAGGATACTATCTTTTTAAAAACGACTCAAATGGTTCAGCATAGTACAAACTTAGAATTATCAGGCCTTATAGGAGATAGTGGTAGAAAAATAGCAATAGATATTATTAAAAATAATCTGAAAACTATTTTAGAAAAGAAATCATTACATGCAAGTAATTATATTTTATGTGAACTTTTGGAAGAAATAAAAAATAAATTACCTTGGCTTAAAGATATTGATGAAATATCTTTAATGAGTAAAAGTGTTAGAAACAGGATAGATGAAATTCTTCAAGATTATCCTGAGGTTGCAAGGCATACTACTTCTGAAGGAGTAGAGCTGTTTGGTTTGAATAAACTGTTAACTATTTTGCAACAGTCTGATGTGGATTATAAAAGTTTTGTCATGCCTGGACGCGATAGAGAATATTCAGAATCAAATGGCTTAGTAACGAACTTATATTCTACAAAAAGAAAGATAAAAATAGTTGAGACATTTTTTAATTTCGCTGAGGTGAGTTATTTGGAAATGGTAAAATATAACTTTCCAAATATTTATAGATATTTTTCGAAAATTCAAGATATGCCATACAAACTACTGGTTACTTATAAGGATGATGAAAGAAATCCGTGGATAGGCTATTATCATGTGGCATATTCAGGAGATAAAAATTTAATTGAAGTATCGCTAGGTGAATTAAGTGAGGGTTATGAAAAAATATATGATGAAATACTACAAAGCTATCAATCATTAAACAGAGTCCCTAAAGATGTTTCTAGTCATAGAAGTGCTTTTTCAACTCTTTTATTCTCAAGAAATTTTAGTGGAAATACACCATTAAGTGATTATGTTCATAAAGAAATAGAAAAAAGTTTAGAAGAGATATTCGGAAAAATGTAACAAATCAGTTTTCCAAATAATATTTTTGAGTAGTTCGAGCTTAATATACAGTTTTAATAATCCATTTAGAACAAACAGGTGGATAACTCAAAGACTAAAAATATTCAATCTTTATTATTTGTTAATTTGAGTAAGTTTGTGTACTCTCAAGGTTTAAGTAACTGTATGACAGAAATACAAGGTGGAAACAGAGTTGTCAGAGTGATTAAAATATAGAGATAGAAACTGAGATCGCTGAATTTCTACTACTATTATTTCAATCTCTACCTTTTTTCTGAACTGATATAAAGTCTATCAGATTAAGCTTTGTGGTTGTAGAAGTTAATTTTTACAGAACTAAACTATTCCCCCTATTTAGAATCTATTGATTCAAATTTTATGAAATTAATCAGTAGGTATAGTTATGAAAAGACTTGATATTACGCTATTTTTAACCCAACTGAAACCTCTACTTTCCAAACCAGGTCTTAAGAAAGCTCGTAAAGCATCACAATTTAGTAAACGTTAAAACTTATTTAAACTTATTGAAAGCATTTCGTATCATAAATACGGGATGCTTTTTTTCTAGCTTAATTTTACAAATTGGGTTTTGAAGGACACCATGGACCTATTTTCAAGTTGATAACGACTACAAATTTGTTCTGGAGACCATGAAGATTGTAAACGTTCTTCAATTTCTTGCTTCAATTCAGGAGCCCAACTCGATTTTCTTCCCTTCTGCTTAGTCAGTTTCTCATAGTGTGTTTGTACTGCTTGTGCAGAGTAAGTGTCATTACAAGGCCTTAATTCTCTTGAAAGGGTTGATTTGTGAACGCCTAATTTTCTCGCTATTTAGATTGGTTTGAGACTTAATTCTAGGTAAGTCTCTATCTTAATTCGTTCAGTTATGGTAAGATGGCGGTAGCTCATAGATTTTTCCTGTGTTCTGGTCAGTGTGGTTACTTACAGTTTACACGAGGTTGAACTCTATGAGTTTTTTGAGCATTATATTTTACAATTCATCACTAAGTATGTAAAATAAAGTCAAGGTTGAGGATGAACTTCTCAATCAAAAAATATTTTTAGAGGTGAATAACGATGTCAACACTTAAAGAACAAGCTATTAACTATCTTAACGCAGTATTTAACGAAAAAGATCTTAAAAAAGTTGAAACTTTTTGGAAAGACGATATGATCCAACACAACCCAAGCATGCCAAATGGTTTAGATGTCCTTCGTGGATTTATCACATCAGAAGACAATCAAATTTCTTATGAACCAGGTATTGCTATGGAAGAAGGTAATATTGTTGCAGTGCATGGTCGCTATTCAAACTGGTTTGGGAAAACAATGATTGCGGTAGATTATTTCCGTGTTGAAGATGGAAAATTTATTGAACATTGGGATGTCATGCAAGAAGAGGTTCCAGCTAGCGAAGCAGTGAATGGAAATGCCATGTTTCCAATTAAGTAATGAAAGGGAGTAAAAGCAGATGAAACTTGAAGGAAGAACAGCTGTAGTACGTTTTGAAACAGGGTTTCAATTTCAATTAGAATACTTGGCAGACAATAAGATGACTTGGACTAGCCTTGCTGAAGATGGCTTGGGAAGTGAGACAGATAGGATTTATACAAAGGAATTGACAGATGACCTTATCAGTGTTAGCTGGATTGAGTCGACTGGAAATTCTATCACACATCATATCAATCTTGCAGAAGGGACAGTTTGGGCGTTCATGTCTTGGAATGATCCAGAAGCCTTTGGACAACGACAAACATTGACGCATTCAGGCACATTTGAATTTATTAAATAGGAGAAGTACAATGGCACAAATCACAATTTTTGGACAAGGAAATATGGGGCAGGCAATTGCTAGTCGTTTTGAAAAAGGTGGCAATACAGTTAATTTCATTACAAAAGACCAAGAAGCAGCTTCTTTTGGGGAGATTGTTGTCTTGGCAGTCCCTTATGGGGCAATTGAAGGCATTCTTTCAACTTATGCTAGCCAATTGGCAGGAAAAATTATAATTGATATTAGCAATCCAGTTAATTTTGATACCTTTGATGACCTAGTAGTTCCGGCTGATTCTTCAGCGGCTGCACTGATTCAAGAAAAATTGCCAACTAGTTTTGTTGTGAAAGGATTTAACACGACCTTTGGAGCAAGCTTGGCGACAGGAAAAGTAGCAGATCAAGCTATGACGACGGTTTTATTGGCCTCAGATTATGCTGATGCCAAGGCAAAAATTGAAGAAGTTTTGTCTGGAAGTGACCTTCGTGTCAAAGATGCAGGTAGTTTGAAACGCGCTCGTGAATTAGAAGCAATGGGCTTTTTACAAATCAGCTTAGCAGCGAGAGAACAAGTTTCTTGGACAGGTGGCTTTGCAGTTCTAGATTAAAGAGCTTGGCAATAGAGGTAATATTTCTCAACTTATTGGATGAAAAATAGAAATGAGTTTGGGACAAAAAGATTTCGATTTTTGAAAATCTTTACTATTAAGCTATTTAAATAAATGGTTTAAATTAATAAAAAAGCGACCAAACGAAGTTTTCTGGTATTTAAACTTCCTACAGACAACTGTACTGTTGGGTTCTGATCATGAGGAAGCCAAGAACACTATCGCTCAAGCTCTTGCAGCTAGCGACCTAGCGGTCAAAGACGCAGGCAGCCTGAAACGGGCTCGTGAACAAATCACCTGGACTGGTGGTTTCGCAATCTTAAACTAATTAAATAATAAACACAATTAAACTAAAAGGAGAATGATTATGACAAACACATTTCCACCTATCGGACACACATACAAAGCACAATTTGGCGACCTAGCTTATCATCTCAATTTTGATGTAGATGGTAAAACAATGACTTTTTCAAGCGTCGGTGATGCTGCACCTGTTGCTGAAGCGGTTGTGACTGTTACTTATACAGCAACAGAAGTTGCAGACAAGGTCTTCATGGTTACTTGGTCAGAGCCAGACGGTTCTACCGTTACTCACGTAGAAGATTTCAACCAAGACATTGTCTATACCAACATTACTCTACCAGACAATCAGTTCCTTAACTACAAAGGAACCTTTACAAAATTAAGCTAATAGGAGGAATACAATGACTACGCTAATCACAGGCGTTACAGGTGGACTCGGTGCTGCCATCTTGGAAAACCTTTCAAAATCTGTACCAGCTTCAGACATTGCTGTTTTAGTCCGTTCTGCAGAAAAAGGACAAGTGTTTAAGGAAGCAGGCTATGATGTGCGGATTGGAGACTACTCTGATCAGTCAGTCTTAGAAAATGCCTTTGCTGAGATTGAGACACTGATGTTTGTTTCTGGTGCCCCAGGTCAAGCCACCCCTCGTGAAGTACAGCATCAAAATGTTATCGCTGCAGCCAAGATGGCTGGCGTCAAAAACATTGTCTACACCAGTATAACCCGTGCGGATACTTCCGCAGCGGTTCTAGCCCCTGACCACAAGGCCACTGAAATTGCCCTCCAGGCTTCTGGTCTCAATGTCAAGGTCCTGCGCAACAACTGGTACGTAGAAAATGAAATAGAAACTGTTCGTGCAGCTCTCGCCGGTCAGCCCTTTGTCCACGCTGGTGGAAAAGGCAAGGTTGGTTGGGCAGCTCGCCGTGACTACGCTGAAGCGGCAGCGCATGCACTAACGCAAGACTTTGACGGCTACCAAGTCTATGAATTGGCTGGAAAAGCTGTGACCTATGCTGACTTTGCTAAGGCTGCTCAGGCAGCGACTGGTAAAGACTTCCAAGTCCTCTCCGTTAGCCTCGAAGACTACCAAAAAGGCTTGGCTAAAGCTGGACTTCCTAAGGAAGCTATCTTTGTCCTCTCAGCCATCCAAGCAGACATCGCAGATGGTCAATTGGATATTGCTGACAGCGACTTGGAAAACCTGCTCGGTCGCCCACAAACTGACCTAGTAACTGCCATTAAAGAATTGCTATAAAAGTCAAGACAGACTTGCGTCTGTCTCAGAATGAAGACAAACATCGATTTTGATGTTTGTCTTTTTTATGGCTCTTTGTCAAATAGTGTTGATGAAGAAATTTAGGAAGGGATTAAGCAACTAATTGTTGCTTAATTCCTTTTTGCTTTGGGCCAAACATTTATCAAAAACCAATTTGTAAAATTAAGCTAGACAGAAAAAGCCATCTATGTTAGGCTCAGATAAACACCACATTTGTCTGAAAGGAGCTAACATAAATGACCTATACTCATCTTACCACAAACGAGCTTGTAATGATAGAGGCTTACTATCAAGAAAACATAAAAGTTTCAGATATTGTGACCTCACTTGGCAGATCAAAACAGACAATCTACAATGTCATCAACTATCTGAAAGAGGGGGACTCTGCTTATGATTACTATAACTGATATAAAATCAATAAGAAACGATGTGGCAGGAATAAAACCAGTCTTACGCAATCAGAAAAAGATTTTATTCAAACTCATTTAGAAAAAATTGGAGCCTTGATGTCATTAAAGGAACTTATCCAGATAGGGTTTCTTGTTCTATGAGAACTCTCTATCGACTAGCAGACCGTGGTATTTTAAAGAAAGAGAACCTCCCTTGGAAAGGCAAAAGAAAACCAAAGCGTCATAGCGAAAAACGAGGAAAACAAGCGTTGCGCAGAGATTTACGTGAGAGAGTAGACAGTTATCCTAATTTTAAGTCGAAATTCGGTCATCTAGAAGGGGATACAATTGTGGGAGAAAAACACAAAAGTGCAGTCATTACCTTAGTAGAACGCCTCTCAAAAGCCATCATCACACTGAAAACCAATGGACGGAAAGCAAGTGATATTGAGGTTTCCATTGATCACTAGTTATCTCAAGTCCCTAGCCATCTCTTTAAATCGATAACGTTTGATTGTGGGAAAGAATTTTCTAATTGGAAATCTATTTCGAATGTACATGACATTGATATTTTCTTTGCGGATCTAGGATGTCCTGGTCAACGAGATCTCAATGAACATTCTAATGGCTTATTAAGACGAAATGGACTACCGAAACAAATGGATTTTACGAATATTTCTCAAAATTATTTATCAGCTATAGCTGATAAAAGAAATAGAATTCCTAGGAAGTCTTTGAATTATCAAACACCATACCAAGTTTTTCTGAGTTACTTGAAAAGTCTAACTTAATTTGACAATTTAGGAGTATAGAAGGAGGATAATAATATGGAAATTGATCGTTATTGTAAGGAATGTCTAGGTTGCTACAGCTATGATGTTGATGAAACAGATAACTTTCAAAAATGCCGATGGTGTGGTTCGGATGACACAGAGGAAGTGTAGATTTGTTAAATAAAAGAAACACTTAGAATTTATTAATAAGGTATATAAAAATTCTCGTAAAAATTAATAGAGAAGGTATGGTGTTAAATTGGATTATGTAGCTAGATTACATTTAAAAACTAATACAGATTTTAGGCAGGAAATGGTAGATTTTTGTTTGAATAATTCAGAACAATATGTTGGGATTGGTTGGAGCAGACTAAGTGAAGGTATTAAATCTAACGATTTTCAAGAATACTACAATCGTATAAAACAAGAAAGTGGTAAAGCGAATCCAGCAATTAACATTTTTCAAAATGCAAAGGTCGATGATTTATTTTGGACTCGAGATTTAAATGGAATTTATTGGATTTGTAGGGTTAAATCACGAGCAGAAGTCATTTGTGATAAACTTATGGATATAGGATCGCTTATTCCAGTTGAGGCCTATAATTTTGGAATGCAGGTTCCGGGACAAATTAAAGCATCCTTCAATAGAGTTAATGGAGGTACAGCAGGGTATATTCGTGATAAAATAATAATAGAATACTCAAAGTTAATCTTTAATCTACTATCAAAAAGTAATTATTATAAGGTGTTTCCGTCTAAAGGAGCTGTTTTAGATAATTTACCAGCTTTTGATTTAGAAGAACTCGTAATTTCATATCTTCAAATTAAGGAAAATTATTATGTCCTTTCCAATTCAATTGCAAAGAAGTCTACAACCATAAAAATTGAATGCGAGATGATATCAAGAGACATCAATAATCCAAGAAAAGCAGTCGTTCAAGTAAAAGGCAAGAAGGCAAAGGAACTAGACGCTTTAGATTTTAAACAATATGTAGATGAAGGTTACCTAGTATATTTATATGCTCCTAGGGTGATAAATTTAGATAAGGTTGAAAATGTAATTAGGATAGGGGAAAACGATTTATTAGATTTCTATGAAAAGTATAAGTTAATCCTACCAGCATCTATCACTCAGTGGGAAGATTTATTTACTAGTGAGAGCGATTAAGAAGTAGAGATACTAACTTTGGTCGCTGAATTTATTCTATTTTTTAATCTCTATCTTTTTTTCGTAGACAGTTATAAAGTCGATCAGAATAAACCTTGTAAGTGTATAAGTTAATTCTTACAGACCTAAACTATTCCCCCGTTTAAAAAATATTGATTCAAATTTTATGAAATTAATCAGTAGATATCGTTCTGAAAAGCCTTGGTATTACGCTATTTTTAGTCCAACTGAAACTCATACTTTCCAAACCAGGTCTTAAGAAAGCTCGTAAAGCATCACAATTTAGTAAACGTTAATTCGAAAGAATTACGATACTTACAAAGAGCACCTTTCGGGGTGTTTTTTTATGCTTCCATACTAAATTGGTGCAATTGAGACAGTTGTTGCGACTTTAGTCGCTTACAAATGTGGCTGCAATCTGACAGAGTCAGTTGCCTCAAAGCGTTAATCAATACGATTATATCAACGTTTACAGACATTCAAGAATTTTCTCTTGGATGTCTTTTTTGTTCAAAATAGATAAGTGTTACTGCTTAAACTTGATTTTCCCAGTGGACAATCGTCTGCTTTTTTTATATAATAAAACTAAACCGAATTGGTTGAGTTTTGAAAGTGTAGGCTCAACCGTCGATTTGTCTTTCTAAGGGAGATAATGTCCATTAAAGCATCACACTAGGAGGTAAATCATGTACCAGCCAGAAAAACTCAAGGCTCGGAGAAAAGAGTTGAAATTGACACAGAAAGAAATTGCAGAGCGGCTTGGGATTAGTTTTCAGGCTTATTCAGCCTGGGAACGTGGCATTAAGGAGCCTTCTAAAGAGAAGGTTGCTCAGCTAGAGAAGATTTTAAAAGTCGCAAAAGGGTATTTCACCCAGGTTGAGATTGTCCGTCTTTACGATAGTCTTTCCAAGCAAGGGAAGGAAAAGGTTGTTCTCTATGCTCGCAATCTAGCTCAAGAGGAACAAGCCAAGAAGGTAAAGGCCATGCCAGAAGAACTTTTCGAGTATCATGTCTATGAACGCATGTCAGCAGGGATTGGGGCTTCGGTTTATGATGATCGAAACTTTGATACGGTTTATTTCAATGAAGAACTGGCTCATGATTTTGCTTCATGGGTGGCTGGGGACTCCATGGAACCTAAATATCAAAATGGCTCCGTGGCTCTGATTCGGGAAACAGGATTTGATTATGATGGGGCTGTTTATGCAGTAGTTTGCAATAACCAGACCTATATCAAACGGGTCTATCGCGAGGAAGATGGCTTGCGTCTGGTCTCTATCAATCCTAAATACAAGGATATTTTCATTTCCTATGAGGAAGATCCTCGGATTGTGGGGATTATCGTTGGGAATTTTGTACCAATGGAGGGCTAGCTTATGGGCTACTTTGATTATTCCAGAGAGCCCAAAAGTGATATTGCCTTTGTCGATATGAAATCCTTTTATGCCAGTGTCGAGTGTGTGAAAAGGGGATTGCATCCGCTGAAGACTTCACTTTGTGTCATGAGTCGAGCGGATAATTCAACGGGCCTGATCCTAGCCTCCTCTCCCATGTTTAAGAAGATTTTTGGCAAGTCAAATGTTGGTCGGGCCTATGATCTGCCCTTTGATATCAAGACCCGCAAATTTTCCTACTATAATGCCAGGAAGCAAGGGTTACCTACAGATTCAGACTATGTGCGCTATATTGAAGATTGGGCCCAAGTGACCTTGATTGTGCCACCTCGGATGGATGAATACATAGCGGTCAATATGGAAATTCAGCGAATCTTTCAAAATTATGGCAGTCCAGATGATATTTATCCTTACTCTATCGATGAGGGCTTTATTGACCTGACTAGTTCGCTCAACTATTTCATCCCAGACAGGCAGATCTCTCGCAAAGACAAGCTGGATATGCTTTCTGCTCGTATTCAGAGGGATATTTGGAGGCAGACAGGGATCTACTCTACGGTGGGTATGTCCAATGCCAATCCCTTACTAGCCAAGTTGGCTCTGGATAATGAGGCTAAGCACACTCCGACCATGAGGGCCAACTGGTCTTATCAAGACGTGGAAGAGAAGGTCTGGGCTATTCCCAAGATGACGGATTTTTGGGGGATTGGCAGGCGGATGGAGAAACGCTTGCATACTCTGGGGATTTATTCCATCAAGGAATTGGCAACCAGCAATCCAGACCAGCTAAAGAAAGCTCTGGGTTAGGCTGGACTGCGTTTGTGGTTTCATGCTAACGGGATTGATGAGAGCAATGTTCATAAGCCCTATAAAGCCAAGTCCCAAGGGTTGGGAAATTCTCAAATCTTGCCGAGAGACTACGTGAAGCTACGGGATATTGAAATTATTCTCCGAGAAATGGCGGAGCAGGTGGCTATTAGACTGAGAAGGGCAGGCAAGAAAACAACCCTTGTCTCTATCTATGTTGGTTTCTCTAAACAGGAGGTTAGGCCGTCTATTCACACACAAATGAAGGTCGAACCTACCAATAATACAGCTATCTTAACAGATTATGTTTTGAAGCTATTTCATAACAAATACACTTCTGGAGCGGTCAGAAGTGTCGGAGTCAACTATTCAGGGTTTGTGGACGAGTCCTTTGGTTTGATCTCTCTCTTTGATGATGTTGACAAGTTAGAAAAAGAAGAAAGGCTCCAGACGGCTATTGACTCCATTCGGGAACAATTTGGTTTCACCGCCCTCTTAAAGGCCAATGCACTGGAAGAAGCCTCTAGGAGTCTTGCCAGAAGCAAGCTGATTGGGGGGCATTCTGCTGGAGGATTAGATGGATTACAATGATTGATCGTTCTTATTTACCTTTTCAATCTGCGCGAGACTATCAAGATCCAGGGATGCAGAAGTGGATGGGCTTTTTTCTCTCAGAGCATACCAGCTCGCTTGGTGAAGAAAAAAATCGGGTTGATTTTTCGACGAATTTGAATTCAGTTGAGAAGCTACTCTTGCTTTCTCAGCTTTATGTTGGGCAACCGAAGGGATGCTTTGTGGTCAAGGAAAAGAAGCATAAAACCACGATCATCGGTGAGGTGAGCGAATTATCACCTCAAACTCTATCAATTAGGACAAATGAGGGATATAGGTTGATAGAGGTTGCAGATGTTTTAGAAATTCAACTGTGGGAGGAGGAGATTGATGATTAGAAAAGAGCTACATGAAAAAACTGCAGATGGACTATCCCTTGAACTCAACTAGCTTTGAAGATACGAGCAGAAGAGCGATTTCCATCGCAAGAGATAGTCATATAAGAAAAAAGCTTTATAGTTTTTGCTGACAATTTCCTTGAAATCGCAGTTGAATTTGAAAACACTTATCCTCAATGATCACCTTATTTATAGATGTATACCAGAACATCCATGTGAATTTATGGATGTTTTTTTGCTTTCCATTGATAAAAAAGAGAAGACCAGATGGTCTTCTCTACGGGGGAACTGAAATAATGGGAAAGAATTAATCAAAGATTTTGATTAGTCTTTGAAATTCTTTTTGAAGATGAGGAGAGACAAGATAGAAGTAATGGCTGCCAAGAAGAGGAAGGAAGTTGCTTCTTGTTCCCCAGTTGCTGGGAGTTGTTTTTCCTTTTCTTGTTTGACTGTAGTTGCAACAGGAGCTTTTTCATCTTTTGCTGGTGAATTGTCTGTTACGACTGGAGTAGTTTTTTCGTTCTCTCTTGGTAGAACATACTCAGGAAGGGTCACAACAGGTGGCGCCTCTGTTCCAACTGAACTTTGTTTGATACCAACCTCAATCACTCGATCTTGAGCCGGAGTCGATTCTGTTTGGAGAACTTTGCGATTATTACCATCTACTTCAACATACTCGACTAGCAGACCGTTTTTACCTTCTGATAGGATTTGCTCTTTTCCTTTATCTAGTAGGGCATTTTCGCGACGGATAGTCTTGAACGGCACGATCTTATTGACAATTTCCAAACTTGGAAGTGTAAAGACAAGACCCTTAACTCCTTCTTCAGGAGATGAAGAAGTAATCGGTTTTTCCGGTTGAGCTGGTTTTTCAGGCTCGGCTGGATTCTCAGGCTCAGCTGGTTTCTCAGGTTCAGCCGGTTTTTCCGGTTGAGCTGGTTTTTCAGGCTCGGCTGGTTTCTCTGATTCAGCCGGTTTCTCAGGCTTAGCTGGTTTCTCAGGCTCAGCTGGTTTCTCAGGTTGAGCTGGTTTTTCCGGTTGAGCTGGTTTTTCAGGCTCAGCTGGTTTCTCAGGTTCAGCTGGTTTTTCCGGTTGAGCTGGTTTTTCAGGCTCAGCTGGTTTCTCAGGCTTAGCTGCTTCAAGCTTGCTAATTTGTTCAAGAGCGGATTCTAGCGCTTTATTAACTTCCTCTTGAGTCTTGGCCTCTTGAATTGCAGTAATTGCTTGGTTTGCAAGTTCAATTAATTTCTTCTTAGCTTCATTGTTAGATCCAAGCTTACCGACTTTTTTCTCGATGGCTTCTGTCAAGCTAGCCATGGCCTTATTGTATTCGATTTCCGGCTGTTTCGGTTCAGTAGGTTGGTCTGGACTAGGTTCTTCGCCAGGTTTTTGGTAGTTTTCGTCCTTGCTGAGAATATCTTGCAAAGTACTTACTGTCAACATAACATCCTGAGCATCTACAGTTTCAGCGCTGAGTTGGTTTCTCAATTTGTCTAGATTTGCTTGGAAAGCTTGGCGTGCAGCAGGTGTATTTTTCAATCCTGTTGGGTCAAAGTTCGCCAAATCGTCCTTCCATTTAGTGATGGATTGGAGAAGCTCTTCTTTGCTGTAGAGTTCGCTTCCTTCACCACGAGTGATGAATTGATCCACCTGAATACCGATGTTTCGAGACAAATCGTTTCGATCAGGATCTAGTTGAAGGGTGACTGCGTGCAAGTTTTCATCAAGACCTTTTAGGCTAACCAGGGTTTGATTGCCTTGGCGTTGGGCAGCGTGACCGCTAAAGTATTTCTTACCATCAATAGTCGAAGAATTTCCCATGCCATCTTGGTAAGGAACTTCTTTACCATCTAAGAAGACCTTGTAGATACCGTGACCTGGATCTACAAATCCCTTGATGTCAAGTCCAGTACCGTAGAAGTAAGCTGTTACAGTTGTCTTTTTCTTTTGTTCGTCAGTTAAGCGACCAAAGGAAGCCCAAGACTCCGTCTTTTGGTATTTGTCTGCGGAATTGGTTTCGTGGTTCCAGCCAGGACTGTAATCCAACTGACTAGCTTGGTCATCATAGCTTGTTTGATCCTTGATCAGCAATTCAGCTTTCATCACCTGGATGGTTGCATCGGTAGCAAAACCGAGCAAGGCACCATCAGAAACAGAAGTGAGCTTGGCTTTAAAGTCAAAGATAGAGTCGGCTTGTTCTGTAAAGTCAATCGTTGGGATGGTAACAGTCTTTTCTGTTTCTCCGTCTTTAAAGGTCACATCTTGAGTTGTATCTTGGTAAACTTTACCGTGAACCCCAGTTCCAGGTTCTGTGATGAAGCGAACAGTAGCAGCCCCCTTGCTTCCACCAACACGTTTAATTTTAACAGTGACTGGTTTTCCTTTTTCGACTTCGTAGTTAGTAGACTCGAGTTCAAACATTCCCTTGCTATCATTGTTTAGGGTGTAGATCCCTTCTGTAGCAATTGGTTCGCCTGTTTTATTTACAAGAGTAATAGTGTGTTGGCCTGGTGCTAAATCACCTGTCTCAAAGACTTTTTGGCTGCGTTTACGGCTAGCATTCTTAGTTTGCACATCGGCAACCTTTTGACCATCAACGTAGACGGACATTTCTCCATGACCTGGATCGACTGTAGAGACGACATAGGCCTTGGTTCCTGTGAAGGTATAGCTTACTTTGGCATCTTTTTGATTGGTCCACATAGAAGTGCCACGAACACCTTCAGATTCATTGTACCAAGTTGTTCCGGCTGTATCCGCAGTTGTGTTTGAGTGGTATTCAAGTCCAAGAGGATAGCCATCTGTCTTTTCAATGCTACTTGGTGTCTTGTAGACAGAGAAGTTGTTCAAGATTGGTGTAGCTTGTGCTCCTGTGATGGTCACACGAATTTTTTGTGCCTCTACAGGTTTACCTTGAATCAAGCGACGGTAACCAACAGTTGAACCTTCACCGTAAGTCACCCAACGTCCGTTGATTTCGACTTCAATCTTGAAACCAGAGATACGTTGACCTTTGGCGATGTCTTCTTTGAGTTCGACAACGTCAAAGCGTCTCTTTTGTCCTAAATCGACTGTAAAGCTACCAGTTGTGGCATCATTTGAGAGCGCCCAACTAGTATCATCTTTACCGTCAGTCAGGTGACTTTCCTTGTAGAGGTGGTTCTGACGAGTAGAACTTGCTGTTACAGTGGCACCTTTGGCAAAGTCAGTCGCATACATTTGGTCTAGGGTTGCCTTGAACTCCTTCAAGCGAGCCACATCCGCATCTGCAAATTTTCCTTCTTTATTTGGTGGAATATTGAGAAGGAGAGGGGTTCCACGACCAACAGACTTGAAGTAGATATCCATCAACTCTTTGAGTGATTTCGGCTGTTGATTGTCATGATAGAACCAACCCGAACGGATCGAAACGTCAGCTTCCCCTACAGAGTACATATCACCATCTGGGTCACCATGGTTGAGGTATTCGTTTTTCACATCGTCTGTGATGTTGGCACGTTTGACTTTATGCCAGACAGGGTCGCCTGCAATACCACGTTCATTTCCGATCCAGCGAACGCTTGTCGGTTGAGCAGAGAAGATGGCGATATCTCCTTCAGCTTCTTTGATGTATTTGAACCATTCATCAAAGGTATAGGTTACTTTTTGGGCACCGCTACCACGCGCACCGTCCATCCAAACTTCGATGAATTTGCCTTTATTTCCGTATTTCGGATTTCCAAGGATTTCTTTCAGTTGGTTGAGATAGTATTGGTTGTATTCTTTTTCGGTTGCGACATGGTATTTTGGATGGTTGGCATCCCATGGTGATAGGTAAACACCCATGTTCATGTCGTACTTGCTGGCAGACTTGGAAACTTCTTCGAGAAGGTCACCCTTTCCATCTTTCCATGGGCTAGCAGCTACGGTATGGTTGGTGTACTTAGATGGGTAAGCAACGAATCCGTCATGGTGTTTAACCACCATAATGGTCCGTTTGAAGCCAGTTTCCTTCAGAGTACGGATCCATTGGTCTGTATCCAAGTTGGTTGGATTGAAGTATCGAGGGTCTTCTTTTCCATTTCCCCATTCCGAATTGGTATAAGTGTTCATTCCGTAGTGGATGAAGGCTGCCAATTCTTCCTTGTGGTAATCGAGTTGGGCCTTGCTTGGAAGAGGTCCATGGTTGCCAATCTCAGTTTCTTTATCTTCTGGATGAACGACTGGAGGAGCCGGAGTTGTTGGATTGGCTGTATTAGCGATTGGTTCGTATTCAAAGACGACTTCATTCACACCTTTATGCTGGATGGTTGCTTCCAAACTAGCCTTGACTGGACGGTAGCCAGCAATGTCTTTTGCATGGAAGGTGTTGACAAAGGAAACGTCGTACTCTTGACCGTCATTGTTATCAACTGTCGCTTCCGCTAGTTCAGTAGTGGTTCCTTTTTGACGGTAGTAAACTTTGAAAGAGCCTTTGTTGACTTTATAGACCACTTTGATGACACGGGTACCGGCAGGCGCTTTGCTGACGACATTGTGATCTTCAGCCCAAGTATCTTTTAGCTGTTTATTGACTGCTACACCATCAATGGATACAATTTCGTACTTGTCTTTATTTTTTTGATAGAAGTTCGTTTTCTCGATTTCTTTTTTGAAATTGTAGTCAAATGGAGAATCAACAGCTGTCTGTTCGATAAAAGTATCGTTATCTTTGACTGGATTTCCTTCTTCGTCTTCGTGTTGGATAACAACACGACCGTATTCAACTCCCTTGGTCAAGGTAGCAATCCCATCTTGGTTGAAGGAATATTCGTTGCTTCCGATAACAGCTTTCTCATTCCGAAGCATACGCCCCTCATCGGTAAAGTAGTAACGATTTCCGTTGTCTCCCTGGTACCATCCTTTCACACCATATTTGGCAATCATGTCCTTCACCCATTTCAGTTGTTCAGGTGAAAGGACGAGTCCGCCACCAAAGCGATCCTTTTCAGGAACACCATTGTCAACGGTTCCGTGTTGGTGAACACCCAGAACTTTTCCTTGACTATCGACAATCCCACCACCAGACAAACCAGATACAGAAGTGGTTTGGTAGGTGATACCGGTCGTTCCCTTATCATCATAGGACTCAACAGATCGGATAGTCCCATCTGCCTTGTAAAGTTGGCCAGCTAGGATAGGCTGTTTTAACTCTTTTGAGCTCGAGTCTGTTGGGTAGCCAATCGTACTAATGGCTTCTCCTGGCTGATGCGTCTTGTGATCCGCTAAAGGTGCAAAGGTTGCTTCTTTGTTTGGACTAGCAATCGGAAGAGGAATAGGAGCTTCTACAAGAGCAAGGTCGTTCTTATAGCCTTTTCCAAACTCTTTCTTGTTCCAGAAATGGATGTCCTTTTCTCTGAATAAAACCGTAGTTCCAGAAGATGGCAGTGAGTTTTTCTTTTCGCTGTTTGAACCAACGTTATAGTAGAACTGGGCAGATTTTCCACCACGAATGTGACCTTCGCCAGTTTCTTTATTTGCTTCTAGGAAGTTATGAGCAACGGTAAGAATCAAATTAGGTGCAACAAAGATACCAGATCCTGAAACGAGGTAGCGTTGCTCTCCTGCATTGTAAGTGCTGTAAACCATAGTGGCAGAAGTAGCAGGTTGTCCCTCGTAGTTGATGTGTTTGAGGTCTTGTCCACCGTTAATAATAGCACGGTTTCCATTCTCAGTTTCTTTTGGAGCTTCTTCCTTATCCTTTAGAATGCTCTTAGTTTCTACTTTTGGACTAGCTTTCTTGTCAACGATAGTTGTCGTGTCGAGTTCTTTGACAGGTGTATCTGGATAGGCACGGTCCTGAATGTCTTCAGGGAGCAAATCAGCACTGCTAGTATCTGCAACAGGTGTTTCTTGTTTTTCAGTCTCTACTCGACCTGCTTCTTTAGCTGGTTCAGCCTTGGCCTCCTCTATATCTGCGACTTGTTCAATTTGCTGGTCTAAATTGGATGTCGTGGCAGGAGATGTTTCGTCTGCACGCACGGTTCCAGAAGCAAAAAATGCCAGTCCGACGATGACAGAGGCTACGCCCACAGTTAACTTCCGAATGCTAAAAGTTTGCCCTTTTTCAAAAAGGTATCGATTCATAATATACTCCTAGTTTTTAGAAAGGCAGTCAGCTACTACCCGAGCCCAAGCTTAACTTGGTTGCAACTTTATTTTAAGATAAATCAATTCTCTGATAATTTGTAAGCCCCTTACCTCCCTGTTTATAAAGCGCTTTCATTTTAAGATAAAAAAATTTAATAGGCCATTTCTCCCTTAAAATGACTGAAAACTTTTAATATAACAAATATACTAAATTAATGAAAGAATTGCAATAGCAAAAAGCAAAAAAATAAATATAAATTAAAGAAAATCAGTTACTTTTTAAAGAAAAAACGCATCCTTTCAGGGCTCAAACTAAATGAAAGGATACGTTTTAAAAAGAAATTAGAGTATTTTTTGGAGAGACACTTGGATGGTTTGGGGGTCTGTTTTGGAAGAGAAGCGCTCAAGGACTTGCCCATCTCGACCAATGAGAAACTTAGCAAAATTCCATTCGATTCGTTTTCCTAGCGGGCCAGCTTTCTGGTCTTTTAGCCAAACATAAAGAGGATCTGCCTCCTTGCCGTTGACCTTGATCTTGGCAAAGCGAGGGAAAGTTGTCTGATAGTGAAGGCTGCAGAAGCTATTGATTTCCTCTGCGCTGCCGGGTGCTTGTCCCATGAACTGGTTACAAGGGAAATCTAAGATTTCAAAGCCCTGATCTTGATAGCGTTCATAGAGTTCTTGGAGCCCCTGGTACTGGGGCGTTAAACCACATCCTGTAGCAGTGTTGACAATCAAGAGAACGTTATCACGATAGTTATCCAAGGGGATTACTTGGTTGTTTTGGTTCAAAACGGAAAAATTATAAAGTGAAGTCATGAGGGCCTCTTTTCTTTTTCTACATTGTAACAGTTTTTACTTTTTTCGTCGAGTCGGATGGAAGATATTATTGAAGAATAAGCCCTCAATATGATAGAAACCGTTTACAAATAACTTTAAAAATGGTATGATTTAATTAAACCGGTTTACTTAGTTGCTATAAATCTCTAATTTGAGATTTAGTTCCTATTGATTTTACAATATATTTATTGGAGTGTATACATGCAAACAAAAACAAAGAAGCTTATTGTGAGTTTGTCTTCACTTGTTTTATCAGGATTTTTATTAAACCATTATATGACAGTTGGAGCGGAAGAAACGACTACGAATACCATTCAGCAAAGCCAGAAGGAAGTTCAGTATCAGCAAAGGGATACAAAAAATTTAGTTGAAAATGGTGATTTTGGTCAGACGGAGGACGGAAGCAGTCCGTGGACAGGAAGAAAAGCTCAGGGGTGGTCAGCTTGGGTAGACCAGAAGAATAGTTCTGCAGATGCCTCAACTCGAGTCATTGAGGCTAAGGATGGGGCTATCACTATCTCAAGCCATGAGAAATTAAGGGCAGTGGTTCACCGTATGGTTCCTATTGAAGCCAAGAAAAAGTATAAACTGCGTTTCAAGATTAAAACAGATAATAAAGTCGGGATTGCCAAGGTTCGTATCATTAAGGAAAGTGATAAGGACAAGCAATTGTGGAATTCTGCAACAACGTCAGGAACAAAGGACTGGCAGACCATTGAAGCTGACTATAGCCCGACTTTAGATGTTGATAAAATCAAACTGGAGTTATTCTATGAAACGGGAACTGGGACTGTTTCTTTTAAGGATATTGAGCTGGTAGAGGTAGCAGACCAGCCTTCTGAGGATTCTCAAACAGATAAACAGCTCGAGGAAAAGATTGATTTACCAATTGGGAAAAAACATGTCTTTGCTCTTGCGGACTATACTTATAAGGTAGAAAATCCTGACTTTGCTTCAGTCAAAAATGGAATTTTAGAACCTCTTAAGGAAGGGATAACCAATGTCATTGTCAGTAAAGATGGCAAGGAGGTGAAAAAGATTCCTTTGAAGATTCTAGCCTCTGTTAAGGATGCATACACAGACCGTTTGGATGACTGGAATGGCATCATCGCTGGGAATCAATACTATGATTCTAAAAATGAACAGATGGCCAAATTAAACCAGGAACTGGAAGGAAAGGTGGCTGATAGCCTATCCAGTATTTCAAGTCAGGCGGACCGCACCTATTTGTGGGAAAAATTTTCAAATTATAAAACGTCTGCGAATCTAACTTCCACTTATCGGAAATTGGAGGAGATGGCCAAGCAAGTGACCAATCCTTCTTCTCGTTATTATCAAGATGAAACCGTCATTCGAACAGTCAGGGATTCCATGGAATGGATGCATAAACATGTCTACAATAGTGAAAAGAGCATTGTTGGGAATTGGTGGGATTATGAAATCGGTACACCTCGTGCCATCAACAATACCTTATCTCTGATGAAAGAATACTTCTCAGATGAGGAAATAAAAAAATATACAGATGTGATTGAAAAATTTGTGCCAGATCCCGAACATTTCCGAAAGACGACTGATAACCCATTTAAGGCCCTAGGTGGAAACTTAGTGGATATGGGAAGGGTAAAAGTAATAGCTGGTTTACTGCGCAAGAATGACCAAGAAATTTCTTCTACCATTCGTTCGATTGAGCAAGTGTTTAAGTTAGTAGACCAAGGTGAAGGTTTTTATCAAGATGGATCCTATATTGACCACACCAATGTTGCCTATACGGGTGCTTATGGGAATGTCTTGATTGATGGCCTGTCTCAACTGTTGCCAGTCATTCAAAAGACCAAGAGCCCAATCGATAAAGATAAGATGCAAACTATGTACCACTGGATTGATAAATCGTTTGCTCCTTTGCTAGTGAACGGAGAGCTGATGGATATGAGCCGTGGACGCTCTATCAGTCGTGCAAATAGCGAGGGGCATGTGGCCGCAGTAGAAGTACTAAGAGGGATTCACCGGATAGCGGATATGTCTGAAGGAGAAACCAAACAACGGTTGCAGAGTCTTGTGAAGACCATTGTTCAATCGGATAGTTATTATGATGTCTTTAAGAATTTGAAGACTTATAAGGATATCAGTTTGATGCAATCTTTGTTAAGCGATGCTGGAGTCGCAAGTGTTCCAAGAACCAGTTACCTATCTGCCTTTAATAAGATGGATAAAACAGCCATGTACAATGCAGAGAAAGGGTTTGGATTTGGCTTGTCACTCTTTTCCAGTCGTACCTTGAATTACGAACACATGAACAAGGAAAACAAACGTGGTTGGTATACGAGTGATGGGATGTTCTATCTTTACAATGGCGATTTGAGTCACTATAGCGATGGCTACTGGCCGACAGTTAATCCATATAAGATGCCTGGTACGACAGAGACAGATGCTAAGAGATCGGATAGTGATACAGGTAAAGTTCTACCGTCTGCTTTCGTTGGAACGAGCAAACTAGATGAGGCCAATGCGACAGCAACCATGGATTTCACTAACTGGAATCAAACACTGACTGCTCATAAGAGCTGGTTTATGCTGAAGGATAAGATCGCCTTTTTAGGAAGCAATATCCAAAACACTTCAACAGATACTGCTGCAACTACAATTGACCAGAGAAAACTGGAATCAAGTGATCCATATAAAGTCTATGTCAATGATAAAGAAGCCTCCCTCACGGAACAAGAAAAGGATTATCCTGAAACCCAAAGTGTCTTTTTAGAATCGTCCGATTCGAAAAAGAATATTGGTTACTTTTTCTTTAAGAAGAGTTCAATTAGTATGAGTAAGGCTGTTCAAAAGGGATCTTGGAAGGATATCAATGAAGGACAGTCAGACAAGGAAGTTGAAAATGAATTTCTTACGATTAGTCAGGCTCATAAGCAAAATGGGGATTCTTATGGCTATATGCTCATCCCTAACGTGGATCGCGCCACCTTCAATCAAATGGCAAAAGAGTTAGAAAGTAGTCTCATCGATAACAATGAGACCCTTCAGTCTGTTTATGATGCCAAACAAGGAGTTTGGGGCATTGTGAAATATGATGATTCTGTCTCTACTATTTCCAACCAATTCCAAGTCTTGAAACGTGGAGTCTATACCATTCGAAAAGAAGGGGATGACTATAAGGTTGCCTACTACAATCCTGAAACCCAGGAATCAGCTCCAGATCAGGAAGTCTTTAAAAAGTTAGAACAAGCAGCTCAACCACAAACTCAGGATTCAAAAGAAAAGGAAAAATCTGAAGAAGAAAAGAACCATTCGGATCAAAAGAATCTCCCTCAGACAGGAGAAGGTCAGTCAATTTTGGCAAGTCTAGGGCTCTTGCTACTTGGGGCGGCTTATCTATTCCGTAGAGGAAAGAATAACTGATTTGTTCATCATCTAAGATGAATCACATGAAACTGTGGAAAATAGAAAAAATCCAAAGAAGGCCAAACATCTTCGGATTTTTCTTTTAAAAAAGGATAAGTTAACACTTATCCTTTTTCACTTCATTTTATCTGAGTGTAACATACTGTTGGGCAATCTCGCTAATACGGTCAAAGTCGCCTTGGGAAGCGAGTTTATTGAGTTCGCCACCAATTCCAACGGCGTCTGCACCAGCAGCGAACCATTGAGGAATGTTGTTTAGGCCGACTCCTCCGGTTACCATTACGGAAACTTGTGGGATCGGTGCCTTGACTGCAGAGATATATGCTGGACTGAGAGCACTACCTGGGAAGAGTTTAATGATTTCACTACCGGCTTCAAGTGCAGTCGTTATCTCTGTGAGAGTAATACAGCCTGGAATGTACGGAGTGCTATAGAGATTGCACATTTTTGCAGTTTCAGCATGGAAAGATGGAGAAACAACGTAATTTGCTCCGGCTAGAATAGCATCTCTAGCAGTTACGGCATCAAGCACAGTACCTGCACCGATACAAACACTTTGATCGTCCTGATACAAGTCTACAAGTTCCTTGATGATTTGCCCTGCATACTGATTGGTATAGGCGATTTCAATAGCTTTGATACCGCCCTTGATACAAGCAATCGAGGCTTGCAGTCCTTCTTCCTTTGTATTTCCTCGAATAACAGCGACAATTTTTTGTTTTTTTAGTTCAATAATCGTATCTGATTTGGTCATGTAATTCTCCTAACGAATGATATCTTGTGCATTTGCCAGTAATTTTTCAATACTAGCTGCGGGAGTGGAGAGATGGTCTCCTGGAAGAGTACATTTGAGAGTTGCGCTTGCAACTGCAAAGTCAATGGTAGTTTTTAAGGAGGAATGATGGAGTAGTTGATAAAGGGCACCAGATATAAAGGCATCCCCGCTACCAACTCGTTGATAGACTGCAGTTTTTAGTTGGACAGACTCTTCAAATCGTTCTTCCAGAGCATAGGCCTGATAGACATTTTTGTCTTGTTCATCACTAGAGCGGAGGGTATGGAAAATGGCCTTGAAACCATAGGCTTCTTTTAATTGTCGCATGCGATTTTCCACCTCTTTTAGGCTGGCTTTGTCTCTTGGGAACATTTCTAGATTTTGGTCATCAATCATGAGAGGATCAATACCAAAGCAATAGTCAGCGAAACGTGCAAACTTAGAAAATTCATACTTGGCTTCTAGGACTGAAATCATCTTTGTTCTCAGATTGAGATCCATTGAAACGATAATCCCTCGGTGCTTGGCTTCTTCCAAGAGTAGGAGAAGGAGCGTACGGACCTCTTGACCGATAGCTACGGTGATTCCACTGAAATGAAAATGGCTAATCCCCTGAAAGAGAGAATCCATATCTAGCATGTTTGGCCGAATCTGGCTGATACTCGTATGTTTGCGGTCGTAGAAAACTTCACTTTGACGACAACCAAAGCCGTTCTCTAAATAGTAGAGGCCGATTCGATCGCCAAGCCGACAGATTGAACTGGTATCGATTTGGTGCTGTTTCAAGAATGTGAGAAAACGATCTCCAATCTCGTTGGTAGGGAGTGCAGTAAAGACTTTTGTTGAGATACCCAGGGCTTGCAAATTACAAGCGATGTTAATTTCTGATCCGCCAAAATAAGTCAAACTGGCAACATGATCGCCGATACTGGTGGCATCTAATGGTGAGATTCGAATTAATGGTTCGCCAAACAGTAATATTTTCGTCATCCATTAGTTCCTTTCTGGTTTAGAATAGCTTTACTTGGCTAATACTTCTTTCAAATAAGCAGCGACTTCATCATCTTGGCAGTTTTCAAAGAAGTATTCTTGGAAGTATTTGCCAGAGATGGTGTCTTTGAGGAAGTCTTGGTCGATTGTTTTAAGGATGGTCATCAAATCATTGTAGGTGATTTGTTTCACCTCGTTTAAGATACGAGCGTTGCGTTGTTCAGGGATTACACGTTCTCTTGGGTAGCCACCGCCCATTTCTTCAGCAAATAAGCGTTCAAACATCAATTTGAGGGTCAGTTCTGCCCCCCAGCCAAATCCTTTGGCATAAGGGATAGACAAGGCGTTACCACCATTGATTTGAGAATAAAGGTAAGCGTCAGTTGGGTCCACTGCTAGACCACAGACAACACCAGGAAAGCTGTTTAAAGCAAGCATAGCTCCTACACCCGTACCACAGCCGGTAACAACAAAGTCGACTGCTTTTGTATTTAAAAGGATGGCAGCCATTAGGCCGTTTTGTACGTACGTTAATGAGTTTTCACCTTCTTCTCCACGCATGCCATAGTTAAATAATTGGTAGCCTTTTTTATCGGTTGCTTCTTTCAGACTATCGTAAATGATGTGATTCTTGCTAGCTTGACTATTTTCATTGATTAATGCGATTTTCATAATATCCTCTTTCTATTTTTACTCAGGTTGTTTTCCGATGTAGGCTAAGATACCGCCATCTACATATAGGATGTGGCCATTGACAAAGTCGCTAGCGTCACTAGCGAGAAAGACAGCAGGGCCCATTAAATCTTCAGGATTTCCCCAACGTGCAGCAGGTGTTTTTGCAATGATGAACTGGTCAAATGGGTGGCGAGAACCATCTTCTTGAAACTCACGAAGAGGTGCTGTTTGAGGAGTGGCAATATAACCCGGTCCGATTCCGTTACATTGGATATTGGCTCCACCGTATTCAGACGCAATGTTGCGGGTCAACATTTTCAAGCCCCCTTTAGCAGCGGCATAAGCGCTAACTGTTTCACGTCCCAGTTCACTCATCATTGAACAAATATTGATAATCTTTCCATGCCCTTTCTTTATCATAGAAGGAATGACCGCTTTTGAAACGATAAATGGTGCGTTTAAGTCAATATCGATGACCTTACGGAAATCAGAGGCGCTCATTTCGCACATTGGAACGCGGCGGATAATACCAGCGTTATTAACGAGGATGTCAATGACACCAACCTCTTGTTCGATTTGCTTGACCATGGCTTGGATTCCGTCCTCGTCTGTCACGTCACAGACATACCCATGGGCTTCGATGCCGACTTGACGATAAGCTTCAATCCCTTTATTGACCAAGTCTTGATTGATATCGTTAAAGACGATAGTAGCGCCGGCTTCAGCGTAGGATTTGGCAATAGCAAATCCAATTCCATAAGAAGCGCCGGTGATGAGAGCAATTTTTCCTTTTAAAGAAAACTGCTCAATTGAGAATGATGTATTTGTCATTTGATACTTCCTTTCAAATTTGTTAAGACTTCTCTATAACCAAATTATATTCTAGTAAACCGGTTTTGTCAATAAATAAATATTTTTATTTCTAAAAAGATTTATTTTCCCAAAAAAACGGAAGATTTTGAAATTTCTGTCTATTATAATGGTTAAATAAGCAATGAAAGCGCTAATATTTTTTTAAAAAAACTATTGACAAGATAAAAATAAAGGTTTACAATGGGAAATGTAAAGTAAACCGGTAAACTCAAACAAGGAAGGAGAAAAGATGAAAATTGTACTTGTAGGGCATGGACATTTTGCCACAGGGATTTATAGTTCTTTACAATTGATTGCAGGCAATCAAGAAAATGTGGAGGCGATTGACTTTGTGGAAGGAATGTCAGCAGATGAACTCAAGCAAAAAATCTTACTTGCAATTTCAAATGAAGAAGAGGTTTTAATCCTAAGTGATCTCTTGGGAGGATCGCCATTCAAGGTTTCTTCTACCATAATGGGAGAAAATCCAGCCAAAACAATGAATGTTCTCTCGGGTTTGAACTTAGCCATGTTAATGGAAGCAGTCTTTGCTAGAATGGCTCATAGCTTTGATGAGGTTGTTAATAAATCAGTAGCGGCGGCCCAGGGCGGAGTCGTAAATGGTAAAGAATTGTTTTCAACGGATGCAGAGGCAGAGGAAGAAGATTTCGAATCGGGTATTTAAAGGGTAAAAGAATGATAAAAAAGGTTACGATTGAAGAAATAAAATCGCCTGAGCGCTTCTTAGAAGTACCACTTCTGACGAAAGAAGAAGTCGGCCAGGCAATTGATAAGGTTATTCGGCAGTTAGAACTCAACCTTAACTATTTCAAGGAAGATTTCCCGACGCCAGCTACCTTTGATAATGTCTATCTAATCATGGATAACACGGAATGGACCAATGGTTTCTGGACAGGAGAACTGTGGTTGGCTTATGAATACAGTCAACAGGATGCATTTAAAAACATCGCTCATAAAAATGTTCTTTCTTTCCTGGATCGTGTCAATAAGAGAGTAGAATTGGACCACCATGATCTTGGTTTCTTATACACACCGTCTTGTATGGCTGAATATAAGATAACTGGAGATGGAGAGGCTAGAGAAGCATCCTTGAAAGCTGCAGATAAGTTGATTGAACGCTATCAAGAAAAAGGTGGCTTCATTCAGGCTTGGGGAGACTTGGGCAAGAAAGAACATTACCGTTTGATTATCGACTGCTTGCTCAATATTCAACTCTTGTTCTTTGCTTATCAAGAAACAGGCGATCAAAAATACTACGATATTGCAGAAAACCATTTCTATGCTTCGGCTAATAATGTTATCCGTAATGACGCCTCATCCTTCCACACCTTCTATTTTGATCCTAAAACAGGTCAACCTCTTAAAGGTGTAACGAGACAAGGGTATAGTGATGATTCATGCTGGGCACGTGGTCAATCATGGGGAGTCTATGGTATTCCTTTGACTTATCGTCACCTGAAAGACGAGTCCTGCTTTGACTTGTTTAAAGGTGTAACCAATTATTTCTTGAATCGTCTGCCAAAAGATCATGTTTCTTATTGGGATTTGATTTTTAATGATGGTAGTGCTCAATCACGAGATTCTTCAGCAACAGCTATCGCCGTCTGTGGGATTCATGAAATGCTAAAACATCTCCCAGAGGTGGATGCTGACAAAGATATTTATAAACATGCTATGCATGCCATGCTTCGTTCCTTGATCGAACATTATGCAAATGATCAATTTACTCCTGGTGGGACAAGTCTCCTCCACGGTGTGTACTCATGGCATTCAGGTAAAGGAGTGGACGAAGGCAATATCTGGGGTGACTACTATTACCTAGAAGCCCTTATCCGTTTCTACAAAGACTGGAACCTATATTGGTAGGAGGAGAAATATGACAACACCAAATATTATTATGACCCGTATCGATGAACGGTTGATCCACGGGCAAGGACAACTTTGGGTAAAATACTTAGGTTGTAATACGGTCATTGTTGCCAATGACGAAGTGAGCACGGACAAGATGCAACAAACTCTGATGAAAACAGTTGTGCCAGACTCAGTTGCCATGCGTTTCTTCCCTTTGCAAAAGGTGATTGATATCATTCACAAGGCTAATCCTGCTCAAACGATCTTTATCGTTGTAAAGGATGTGAAGGACGCTTTAACCTTGGTAGAAGGTGGTGTCCCTATTAAAGAAATCAATATCGGGAACATTCACAATGCCCCTGGTAAAGAGCAGGTGACACGCTCTATCTTCCTAGGTGAAGAGGACAAGGCAGCCCTCAAGGAATTGAACCAAACTTATCAAGTAACATTTAATACGAAAACAACTCCAACAGGAAATGATGGAGCTGTTGAAGTCAACATTCTGGACTATATTTAAAAGAGGAGATCGTTATGTCGATTAATGTATTTCAAGCGATTTTAATTGGATTATGGACAGCTTTCTGTTTTAGTGGAATGCTGTTAGGAATTTACACCAATAGATGTATTGTTTTGTCGTTTGGTGTCGGAATTATTCTAGGTGATTTGCCTACTGCTCTTGCAATGGGAGCTATTGGTGAATTGGCTTATATGGGATTCGGTGTTGGTGCTGGAGGTACTGTTCCACCAAACCCAATCGGACCTGGTATCTTTGGTACCTTGATGGCTATCACTAGTGCTGGTAAAGTCAGTCCAGAAGCGGCTCTTGCCCTCTCTACTCCGATTGCTGTGGCGATTCAATTCTTACAAACTTTCGCCTACACTGTACGTGCTGGTGCGCCTGAAACGGCGATGAAGCACTTGAAAAACCATAATTTGAAGAAATTCAAGTTCACTCTAAATGCAACAATTTGGTTGTTTGCCTTTATTGGATTTACCTTGGGTTGCTTGGGTGCCCTTTCAATGGATACCTTGTTGAAACTCGTAGACTACATTCCACCAGTATTGCTTACAGGTTTGACAGTTGCTGGTAAAATGCTCCCAGCTATCGGTTTTGCAATGATCTTGTCAGTGATGGCTAAGAAAGAGTTGATTCCGTTTGTCTTGTTGGGATATGTTTGTGCGGCTTATCTAAACATCCCAACAATTGGTATTGCAATTGTAGGTACTATCTTTGCTTTGATTGAATTTTATAACAAGCCAAAAACAGCGAATCATGTGGTAGAGGAGGAAGCACACGATGACTGGATCTAACAAATTAACAAAACGTGATTATCTTAAAACGTCTTTGCGGGCATTCTTTTGTCAAAATGGATTTAACTATAGTAACTATCAAGGGTTGGGATATGCCAATGTGATGTATCCTGCTTTGAAAAAACACTATGGAGAGGATCAGGAAGGTTTCTACCAAGCCTTGGAAGAAAACTGTGAATTCTATAATACCAACCCACACTTCCTGCCTTTTATTACCAGCTTGCATCTTGTAATGTTGGAAAATGGCCGTCCGGCAAAAGAGACACGTAGCATCAAGATGGCCTTGATGGGGCCATTAGCAGGTATTGGGGATTCTCTCTCACAATTTTGTTTAGCTCCATTGTTCTCAACCATCGCAGCTTCGTTTGCTCAAGAAGGCCTGGTTGTCGGTCCAATCTTGTTCTTCCTTGCGATGAATACGATTTTGACAGCGATTAAATTGTCAACTGGTCTCTATGGATACAAACTAGGAACAACTGTGATTGATAAACTGAGCGAACAGATGGCAACGATTTCTCGTATTGCCAATATTATCGGTGTAACCGTAATTGCTGGTTTGGCAGCGACATCTGTTAAGATTATGGTGCCGATCACCTTTGCTGCAGGGGAAGTTAAAGCAGACGCTAAACAAAGTATCGTAAGTATTCAGGGAATGCTTGATAAGGTTGCTCCAGCTCTTCTACCAGCCCTATTTACACTTTTAGTTTACTACTTGATTAAAGAAAAGAAATGGACAACATATAAACTCGTTATTTTAACAGTTATCATCGGAATTATCGGAAGCTGGCTTAAGATTCTAGCTTAATGAATACGACATTGTTTTATGGAATAGTGATTGTCTTGGCAGTGAGCCCCCTTTTACTGTCAAGCTTTCATTCTATTCGTCAGCAAAAGTTGCTTCGCAAACAGATGGAGCAACGAAAAGAGTATTTAGCTTCTTTAACATCTGGTGATGAAGTGTTGTTATTGTCTGGAATTCATGGAAAAATCATTTCTATCAAAGATGACTTGGTCTCCTTGCAGATTGCAAAAGGTGTGGTCATCTATGTAGAAAAGGAAAGTGTAATGGGAAAGACAAAAGAACTGCTTTTTAAGTAGTTCTTTTTCTGGTAATAGATAATGAAAGAAGAAAGAAGACAATTTTTTGAAAGAATTGATGGGGACCAATATCGTGATTATATCTTGTCCCACTGTTCAAAAGACTATGAGAAAGTCAAGAGTTCCCTTGAGCGCTTGATGGACAATCGTTTTATGTTTGATAGTCCTTGGGATATGGAACCTTGTTCAAAAATCTATCAAATCTATCCGATGGTGTGGAATCAAGTATTTGAAGATGATCCAGAATGGGCTTATATGCTCAATCGACAAGAATATCTCTTGCAGTTTACGATAGGGTATCTAGTAGAAGGAGATAAGGGCTATATCCAAAAGTGCAAGTTCTTTCTATTTGATTGGATTGAGCAGGTGAGAGAATTTTCTCCTCAATCTTTGATGACTAGAACCTTGGATACGGGTATTCGTTCCTTTGCTTGGTTGAAACTACTCTTGCTCCTCTTGAAATTTGATTTGCTAGAAGAGGAAGAACTAGAGAAAATTTTGGTCAGTCTAGAAAAGCAGATTGACTTTATGAAAAGCCACTATCGCGCCAAGTACACCCTTAGTAACTGGGGGATTTTACAAACAATTCCGATACTTGCTATCTATCATTTCTTTTCAGATAAGATGGACCTAGAAGAAGCCTACCATTTTGCTTCAGAGGAGTTGAAACAGCAAATTGAGACACAGATTTTAGGAGATGGAAGCCAGTTTGAACAGTCGATTCTCTATCATGTAGAGGTTTATAAAGCCTTGCTGGACTTGTGTCTCTTGCTTCCAGACTTGCAAGATAGCTTTCAAGAGCTGCTGGAAAAGATGGCGACTTACATTCAAATGATGACAGGTCTAGATGGACGGACCTTGGCTTTTGGTGATAGTGATTCTACAGAAACGACAGAAATTTTGAGCCTGTCTGCTGTGGTTTTGAACAAGGAAGACCTTCTTAACGGTCTGGATGTTAAAGTCGATTTGCTTAGCCTCTTGTTCCTGGGGCGAGAAAAGGTCAAGCGACTGCAGGAATTTGAAAAGAGAGATTGGCAGCCTAAGTCCAGGCTCTTTGAAGACTCTGGGCATGTCTGCATTAAGGATGAACATCGTTATCTATTTTTCAAAAACGGTCCGCTGGGAAGTGCCCATAGCCATAGTGACGAGAATAGTTTTTGCTTACAGTATCAAGGTCAACCGATTTTCATCGATGCTGGGCGTTATTCTTATCGTGAGATAGATGAACGTTATCTCTTAAAGAGTGCTTGGAGTCATTCGACCTGTATGGTAGATGGGAAAGCTCCAGAAAGGATCGCGGGATCCTGGGAATATGAATACTATCCTCACTCCCTGTTTTGTCACCATAAAGAAAGGGAAGGAGTGCATTATATTGAGGGGGCTTATTGGTCAGCAGAACCTGATTTGCCCTATCTTCACAGGAGAAAAATCCTCATGTTGGCAGAGGATGTGTGGCTCTTGGTAGATGACATCAGGTGTCAAGGTCAGCATGAGTCGTTGACTCAGTTTATCCTTGACAAGGATGTGACCTATCAAGATGGGAAAATCAATCAGTTGAAACTATGGAGTGAAGTTGATTTTGATTTGGAAGATACCATTATTTCTCCTAAATACAATGAGCTTGAAAAAAGTAGCAAACTCATGAAACACCAATTCTTTGAGAATCAGATGCTGGATTATACCATCATTGCGCATGAGAGTTTTGAAATCACCCGTCATTCTGTCTACCAGACAGATGGTCATGAAGTAGAAAATGCTCTGGCTTTTGAAGTGAAAAATGACGAAACAGACAAGCTGATTCTGTTATTAAGCGAGGATATTTGTATAGGTGAAAAATTGTGCCTCGTTGACGGAACAAAAATGCGTGGAAAATGTCTAGTATATGATAAAATAAATGAGAGAATGATTCGCTTGCAGTGCTAGAAATAGGCTTTTTGAACAGTAAATATGTTATACTAAGTATTAGTAGGAGGTGTTTTAGATTGGAGAAGAAACTGACCATAAAAGACATTGCAGAAATGGCTCAGACCTCGAAAACAACCGTGTCATTTTACCTAAACGGGAAATATGAAAAAATGTCCCGAGAGACACGTGAAAAGATTGAAAAAGTTATTCATGAAACAAATTACAAACCGAGCATTGTTGCGCGTAGCTTAAACTCCAAACGAACAAAATTAATTGGTGTCTTGATTGGTGATATTACCAACAGTTTCTCAAACCAAATTGTTAAGGGAATTGAGGATATCGCCAGCCAGAATGGCTACCAGGTAATGATAGGAAATAGTAATTACAGCCAAGAGAGTGAGGACAGGTATATTGAAAGCATGCTTCTCTTGGGAGTAGACGGATTTATTATTCAGCCGACCTCTAATTTCCGAAAATATTCTCGTATTATCGATGAGAAAAAGAAGAAAATGGTCTTTTTTGATAGTCAGCTCTATGAACACCGGACTAGCTGGGTCAAAACCAATAACTATGATGCCGTTTATGACATGACCCAGTCCTGTATCGAAAAAGGTTATGAGCATTTTCTCTTGATTACAGCGGATACGAGTCGTTTGAGTACTCGGATTGAGCGGGCAAGTGGTTTTGTGGATGCTTTAACAGATGCTAATATGCGCCACGCTAGTCTAACCATTGAAGATAAGCATACGAATTTGGAACAAATTAAGGAATTTTTACAAAAAGAAATCAATCCCGATGAAAAAACTCTGGTATTTGTCCCTAACTGTTGGGCCCTACCTCTAGTCTTTACAGTTATCAAAGAGTTGAATTATAACTTGCCACAAGTTGGGTTGATTGGTTTTGACAATACGGAGTGGACTTGCTTTTCTTCTCCAAGTGTTTCGACGTTGGTTCAGCCCGCCTTTGAAGAAGGACAACAGGCTACAAAGATTTTGATTGACCAGATTGAAGGCCGCAATCAAGAAGAAAGGCAACAAGTCTTGGATTGTAGTGTGAGTTGGAAAGAGTCGACTTTCTAAGATGAAAGGGAAATGACTTGCAACCTCTGTTAAGAAATAAAATAATCCCATCTAGCATGAGCTGGATGGGATTATTTGTCTATAAAATGAGAAATTATGGGAGTAATCTCCTAAATCAACTGTTTTTGATGTACTTCTTTCACTACTTGATAAAAGTTATAGAAGTAGACCAAACTCGAAATGATGGTTACGACTAGGAATATTAGCAATTTCCATTGGATAGGGTTGATTAAAAGCTGTGGAAAGGATATGAGGAGGAAGAAGAGGGCGGCGTTGAGGATAGGTATCCGTTTTGATTGGATTTTTTCAAATCCAGGTCCTTTATTTAGGGCAGGGAGAAAGAGGAGTAAGAGTATTAAAACGGTATGAGATATAGCTCCTGAGACAAGAGCGACGGTGATGAAAATAATGATAAAAACATGACTGACTAGTAGTCTTACTAGTGATTTCATAAGGCACCTCCTAGTCGTCTTCTTGATCTTTTTTGGCTTTTCGAATGCGAAGAGAGACGATAATTTGTATGGTCAATCCGAAGAAGAAGGCAGCTAGAATCGTTGATATAAAATGTCCTGTATTTAAAAGAGAACTAAGATAATCTTTGCTGTCATCGGTTAGGGCATTCAGCAGTGGTATTCCAAAGAACATGCCCATGCCGTAGGTCAAGCCCGCTTTTAGACCAGGAAAATGTAGCTGCTTACTTTCTTTTTGGTTCAGCATTTCGGGATCAATGGCTGTGATACCCGTTTTCTTGGTTTGGGAGACCACATAGAGAGCAGCCATCATCGAAATGCCAAACACCACAAGAGGATATCCGAAAGCGACAATTTGTGGGTATTTATAAGCAAGGACAAAGGGGATGAGATTGCCGAATGTCATCAGATAAAAGAGGATGATAAAGACTTGATTGCCAATACGATCGGCCTCGCGCCGTTTGTGTTCGTCAAGAGGGCCAGAAATTCCGTAAATGCGTTTGATGAGTTTTTCAGTGAGAGTTTCTTTTTTCATAAGTTTGCTCCTTTTTTAAAAATTATCCTCCCAAAAGAGACTGTTGAGGTCAGTTTGGAGGCTGCGGGCGAGATTGAGACAGAGTTCCAAGGTTGGATTGTACTTGTCATTTTCAATCATGTTGATGGTCTGTCTCGAGACACCGATATCCTTGGCGAGCTCGAGTTGGGAAATGCCTAGTTCCTTGCGGAATTCTTTGACACGGTTCATCTGGTCTCCTTTCTGATTTGTGTCGCATATATTTGACTATATTATATTCTTCTATGAAATAGATGTCAAGCATATTTGACATATTTCTTAAAGAAATCTTACTTTTTTTGACCTATTTATCTGACAAGTGCAAGCTGGTCAGATTTGTGGTAAAATAGATAAGATATGACAAAAGAATTTCATCATGTAACGGTCTTGCTTCATGAAACGATTGATATGCTTAACGTGAAACCTGACGGCATCTACGTTGATGCGACTTTGGGTGGAGCAGGCCATAGCGAATATTTATTAAGTAAATTGAGCGAAAAAGGACATCTCTATGCCTTTGACCAGGACCAGAATGCCATTGACAATGCGCAAAAACGGTTGGCACCCTATATCGAAAAAGGGATGGTAACCTTTATCAAGGATAACTTCCGTCATTTGCAGGCACGTTTGCAGGAGGCTGGTGTCCAGGAAATTGATGGAATTTGTTATGACTTGGGAGTGTCCAGTCCTCAGCTGGATCAGCGTGAGCGTGGCTTTTCTTATAAAAAGGATGCGCCACTGGATATGCGGATGAATCAGGAAGCTAGTTTGACGGCCTATGAGGTGGTCAATCATTATGACTATCATGACTTGGTTCGGATCTTTTTCAAGTATGGGGAGGATAAGTTTTCTAAACAGATTGCCCGCAAGATTGAGCAAGCTCGTGAGGTGAAACCAATTGAGACAACGACAGAGTTGGCAGAGATTATCAAGTCGGCCAAGCCTGCCAAGGAGCTCAAGAAAAAGGGACACCCTGCCAAGCAGATTTTCCAGGCTATCCGAATCGAAGTCAATGATGAGCTGGGTGCGGCAGATGAATCTATCCAGCAGGCCATGGACATGCTGGCTCTGGATGGTAGAATCTCGGTCATTACCTTCCATTCGCTGGAAGACCGCTTGACCAAGCAATTATTCAAAGAAGCTTCAACAGTGGAAGTTCCAAAAGGCTTGCCCTTCATTCCAGATGATCTTAGGCCTAAGATGGAATTGGTATCCCGTAAGCCAATCTTGCCAAGTGCCGAAGAGCTAGCAGCCAACAATCGTTCGCATTCAGCCAAGTTGCGCGTGGCCAGAAAAATTCATAAGTAAGAGGAAAAACATGGCAGAAAGAATCGAAAAAACAAGCCAGTTATTGCAAACGAAGTTTAAAGGTTTTTCACGTGTGGAGAAGGCCTTCTATGTTTCGATTGCTGCAACAATGATTATCCTGGCAGTTAGCGTTGTGTTTATGCAGACCAAGCTATTACAAGTTCAGAATGAATTGACCAAGGTCAATGCTCAAATCGAAGAAAAGAAAACAGAGCTCGACGATGCCAAGCAAGAGGTCAATGAATTGATTCGTTCAGAACGTTTGAAAGAAATTGCAAACTCTAAGGATTTGCAGCTGAATAACGAAAATATCCGAGCAACGGAGTAAGAAATGAAACAGTGGAAAGAAAAAATCATCCGTTATGCCGTTCGTAATCGTAAATCTCCAGAAGAAAACCGCAGAAGAGTAGGGAAAAGCCTGAGTTTATTGGCTGTCATACTCTTCGCTGTCTTTTTGGTCAACTTTGCGGTCATTATCGGAACGGGTAAAAAATTTGGTAAGGACTTGGTTCAAGAAGCCAAAAAGGTTCACCAAACAACCAAGACGATTCCAGCCAAGCGGGGGACCATCTACGATCGTAATGGTACGCCTATTGCAGAAGATGCGACATCTTATAATATCTATGCTATTATTGACAAGACCTACAAGTCAGCAACAGGCAAAATTCTCTATGTAGAGGATTCTCAATTTAATAAGGTAGCTGAAATTTTCCATAAATACCTAGATATGGAGGAGTCTTATGTCAAAGAACAGCTTTCTCAACCAGATCTGAAACAGGTATCCTTTGGTACCAAGGGAAATGGGATTACCTATGCCAATATGATGGCTATTAAAAATGACCTCAAAGCAGCTGGGGTTGAGGGGATTGACTTTACAACCAGTCCTAATCGCAGTTATCCCAATGGACAGTTCGCTTCTTCCTTTATCGGTTTAGCGCAACTCCATGAAAATGAGGACGGAACCAAGAGCTTGATTGGGACATCTGGATTGGAGAGTTCTTTAAATAGCATTCTGGCAGGTACAGATGGGATTATCACCTATGAGAAGGATCGTCTGGGAAACATTGTTCCAGGTACGGAGCAGGCTTCCCAACAAACAGTAGATGGAAAGGATGTTTACACAACCCTTTCTAGTCCCTTGCAATCCTTTATGGAAACTCAGATGGATGCCTTCCAGGAAAAGGTAAAAGGCAAGTATATGACGGCTACCTTGGTCAGCGCTAAAACAGGGGAGATTCTTGCTACAACCCAACGACCAACCTTCAATGCCGATACCAAGGATGGTATTACGAAAGACTTTGTTTGGCGAGATATTCTTTATCAAAGTAACTACGAGCCAGGGTCAACCATGAAGGTGATAATGTTAGCCTCAGCCATTGATAACAATACCTTCCCTGGTGGGGAATACTTTAACAGTAGTGAATTGAAAATAGCAGATGCGACCATTCGAGACTGGGACGTCAATGAAGGATTGACTAGTGGTGGCACCATGACCTTCTCTCAAGGTTTTGCCCACTCAAGTAATATCGGGATGACCTTGCTTGAGCAAAAGATGGGAGATGCAACCTGGCTGGACTATCTCAATCGCTTTAAATTTGGGGTACCGACTCGTTTTGGTCTGACAGATGAGTACACAGGTCAATTACCTGCTGATAACATTGTCAATATTGCCATGAGTGCATTTGGACAAGGGATCTCTGTCACCCAGACCCAGATGCTTCGTGCCTTTACAGCCATTGCCAATGATGGGGTTATGTTGGAGCCAAAATTTATCAGTGCCCTCTATGATCCAAATGACCAGTCTGTCCGTAAGTCTCAAAAGGAAATTGTTGGAAATCCTGTGTCAAAAGCAGCAGCGTCCTCTACTCGGGAGCACATGGTCATGGTCGGAACAGATCCTGTCTACGGTACTATGTACAACCACAGCACAGGAAAACCAAATGTCAATGTTCCAGGTCAGAATGTCGCCCTGAAATCAGGGACTGCTCAGATTGCCGATGAGAAGAATGGGGGTTATCTTACAGGTGAAACCAACTATATCTTCTCAGTTGTGTCGATGCATCCTGCAGAAAATCCTGACTTTATCCTCTATGTGACGGTGCAACAGCCAGAGCATTATTCGGGTGTTCAGCTGGGAGAGTTTGCCAACCCGATCCTTGAGCGAGCTTCTGCCATGAAAGAATCCCTCAATCTTCAGTCAACTGCCAAGAGCTTAGATCAGGTCAGCAAGACGACAAGCTATGCGATGCCAGCTACCAAGGACTTTACTCCGGGTGACCTAGCAGAGGAATTGCGTCGTAACCTTGTCCAACCAATCGTTATCGGAACAGGAACCAAGATCAAGGAGCTCTCGGTTTCTGAAGGAGATAATTTGGAAGCCAATCAGCAGATCTTGATCCTGTCTGATAAGGTCGAAGAAATGCCTGATATGTATGGCTGGACAGATGAAAATGTGCAAACATTTGCTAAATGGCTAAATATAGAAGTCGAGTGGGAAGGTAGTGGCAAAACGGTCAAGAAACAAAGTGTCCGTGCCAATACAGCCCTCAAAGACATTAAAAAAATGAAAATAACTTTAGGAGATTAACATGATTAGTTCCATTAGTGCTGGGGTTCTATCCTTTCTATTGACCTTGATAGGTATTCCAGCCTTTATCCGATTTTATCGAAAAGCACAGATTACAGGACAGCAGATGCACGAGGATGTCAAGCAACACCAAGCTAAAGCCGGGACTCCAACCATGGGAGGTCTTGTCTTCTTGATCGTTGCAGTAGTAGTGAGTTTCCTTGTCGCTCTCTTTACCCAACAATTGACTAACAATGTAGGCATGATTTTGTTTATCTTGGTTTTGTATGGTTTGGTAGGTTTTTTGGATGATTTCCTCAAAATTTTCCGTAAGATCAACGAAGGATTGAATCCCAAGCAAAAACTTGCTCTCCAGCTCCTTGGAGGAGTGATCTTCTACCTCTTTTATGAGCGCGGTGGCGACATGCTTTCAGTCTTTGGCTACCAAGTACATCTGGGTATTTTCTATATTTTCTTTGCCCTTTTCTGGCTAGTTGGCTTTTCAAATGCGGTGAATCTGACTGACGGAATTGACGGTTTAGCAAGTATTTCCGTAGTGATTAGCTTATCGGCCTACGGTGTGATTGCTTATATGCAAAATCAACTGGATATTCTTCTTGTGATTCTTGCCATGATTGGTGGTTTGCTAGGTTTCTTCGTCTTTAACCACAAGCCTGCCAAGGTTTTTATGGGAGATGTGGGAAGTTTGGCTCTTGGTGGGATGCTGGCAGCTATTTCTATGGCTCTCCATCAAGAATGGACCCTTTTGCTGATTGGGATTATCTATGTCTTTGAGACAAGCTCTGTTATGATGCAGGTTACCTACTTCAAATTTAGTGGTGGAAAGCGTATTTTCCGTATGACGCCTGTCCATCACCATTTTGAACTTGGAGGATTCTCAGGTAAGGGCAATCCTTGGAGCGAGTGGAAGGTTGACTTCTTCTTTTGGGGAGTTGGGCTTCTAGCAAGTCTCTTGACCCTAGCCTTTTTATACCTGCTGTAAAAATAACCTTTGATTAAAAAATAAAACAGGATGAAGAACAATTTCATCCTGTTTTTGTGATGTTAAAAATTAGTTGGATTTATCCTTTCTTCCATTTAACATAAAAGTGGCTGTAAGAGCTAGGCTGAGGCCTGCCAAGAAGAGGAGTGAGTTGGATGCTTCCCCTGTTACTGGAAGTTGTTCTTTAGGAGAATGATTTCCAGCTTTAGCAAGACTCGGACTAGCTGAAAGTTGTTCAGCCTCGTGTGCCAAGGTTTCTGCATCTGAAGCACTTGGTTTTTCATCTGTACTAGGGGTTGTTCCAGCAGCTCGATAGACGACAGCATAGGTACTGAAATGACTAGTGATGAATTCTGCCTTTCCTTCTCGAACGTTGAAATCAAGGGCTTGCAACCCCTTGGTCGGAGTAATATAGTAGACCTTTTCTACGTTAGCTGAAATAGGCAAGCGAACCAAGACAGAGCCTTTTGGCTGCAAGCTATAATCTGTTGGATTTTTAAGTTGTAGGTCGTAAGCATCATAGGTCTTGCCAAAGAGTTCTTGAGCTAAGACACGTCGGCTGGAAACGTGAGAAATTCCTTCTAAGTCACTGACTCCTCCAATAATTTCCACTCCAGTTTCCTTATCTTTTAAGACTCGAACTGGATAGTCAGGAAGGGTAAGGTTTGGAGCAGCCTGATCCCCACTAGTTCCGATAGGGTCAGTGTACTCAGGTTTTTCAACAGTAGGGGCTTCCTCTTGCCCTGCCGTTCCGATAGGCTCAGTGTATTCCGGAATTGTCACTGTAGGCGGTTCCTCTTGCCCTGCCGTTCCGATAGGATCAGTATATTCCGGAATTTCAACAGTTGGAGCTGGTTCGTCCCCTTTGCTTGTAGTTGGCTGACTCTCGTCAACCTTTTTCTCTTCCTTTTTAGTAAAGACGGCTACAATAGGACTACTTGTGGTAGTTCCTTGAATGGTATAAGCTTCAATGGCATTTCCAGCTTTGCGATTGGTTTCGTCAGGGATTGGGATTTGAACTTGATTGTCTTGGACTGATAGGATAGTCTGATCTCCACTTGTAACCAGATGCATTTCATCCACTTTGCGTAAGACTAGAGGATCTTTGACACCTGGGAAGGTCACTGCGATAGCTTCCCAATCTCCAGCTGGTAGGCTTAGGGAAATGGTTTTGTCATTTTCCTTAAGAGGCGCGATGCTAGGGCTATCTAAACCAACAGCTGGAGCTTTGATGATATCAAAGAAGTCAAGAGAGATTTTCTTGCGACCTTCTGGCGAATCTGGATCAACACGTAATGTTAGGGTGTGCGGACCATCAGTGAGATTTGTAAATTCGCCGATAAAGGCTCTCTTTTCAGTTGCACCTGAAGTGTAGAAGTCTAGACTGGGCATTTCTTTGCCATCTAGTGTAACACGTGCTCGTCCAAGGGCAAGGCTCTTCAAGCCATAAATTCGAATGCCTGTCCCTGTAAAGGAAATGGTTGCCTGAGCTTCTGAAGCTGTACTAGAGTCGCTGTTGTTAATATCAGCGTATTTTTCCGTACCACCGTAGAGTTCAGGGTCAGACCAGTCCTTAAACTGGGAACCATACTGGATGCGTGAATCACGGTCATCCATTTTTTCAATCGTATTGCCTGCTCCTGCTAGGACCTTGAAGTAGTCTAATGAAATTTTCGAGTGTTCACTTCCACGTCCTTTATGCTCACGTTTAACACTAAGAGTCAATGTATGAGGTCCGTCTGATAATCCTGTGAAGCGACCGATGAGGCTACCTTTTTCAGTTGCCCCAGCAGTGTGGAAATCAAGCTCGCCGATCTCTTTTCCATCAATTTTGGCAGTGGCAAGACCTAGTTCAGATGATTTTAGTCCATAGATTTCGATGCCAACACCAGTGAAAGGAATAGTTGCAGTGATATCTTCGTCTGTGTAGTCACCTTTTGAAAGGTCAGCAAATTTTTCTGTTCCTCCAAATAATTCTGAGTCTGCCCAGTTTCCAAAGGCGGCTCCGTACTGGATACGGTTATCTCGGTCGTCCATCAACTCGCTGTAGGTTTCGACAGTGGCCTGTTCAGATACTTGTGTGGAAACTTCGCCCAGCATCGCCTTGACGGTATAGGTATAGACGAGTTGAGGATCTAGTGAGCGGTCGACAAAGTGGGTTTGATTGGTTACAAATTCTCTAGTTGCAGAGGTTTGGCCAGATTCGTCTTTTACTTGTCTTTGGATGACATAGTGAGTAGCGCCTTCTACCTGGTTGAAGGTGAGTTCGGCAGTGACGCCATTTTGTCGAACTGCTGTCAGACTGGTTACACGACCAGGGAAATGTTCAAAGATAATGACGTCACCTTTTTGCGTTGCTAGTTGGATGCGATTGTTTTTAAGAATCGTTGCCTTGACTGTTTTGCCATTGACCTTGATTTGGCTGGCTTCGATATTTGGATAATCTACAATCAAGTCTCCACCGACATTTGACAGGAAGGACAAGTTTTGAAGGTTTTTATCTTTCCACTTCATGCTGACTTCAAAGTTACCACGGGCAACCAAGCCAGAAACCTGACCGTCTTTCCAAGCATCTGGAAGGGCTGGCAATGGCGCAATATAGCCAGTATGAGATTGCAGGAGCATTTCTGCCATCCCACTAGTTGCTCCAAAGTTTCCGTCGATTTGGAAAGGAGCGTGGGTATCCCAAAGGTTTTCTAGGGTTGAGTATTTGAGCTGTTCAGCGAGCAAGCGATGGGCACGGTTACCGTCCAGTAGACGAGCCCAGAGGTTGATTTTATTAGCCTTAGACCAACCAGTACCACCATCTCCACGGTGGTTGAGGGTAGCACGCGCAGCCTCTAGGTATTCAGCCTGGTCCTTGCTAAAGAGCGTACCTGGGAAGAGACCAACTAGATGGGAAACGTGGCGGTGGTTGTTTTCAATGCCTTCGTTGGTGAATTGTAGACTATCTTCTTCGTACCATTCCTTGATACGGCCCTCTTTGTTGATGTGAAGGGGTTTGAGTTTGTCAAATTTAGCCTTGACCTCTGTGACTAAGTCTTTGTCGACATTCAGATGATTGGCGACTTCCATATAGTCGTGGAATAGCTGCCAAACTAGCGACTGGTCAAAGGTATTTCCGATGGTGATGGTACCGTGTTCTGGTGAGTAGGATGGAGAAGACACCCAACGGTCGCTGGCCTTGTCATAGTGCAAGAAGGAGTTCCAGAACTTAGCGGTTTCCTTGAGCATAGGATAAATCTTTTCTTTGAGATAAGTTTCGTCCTTGGTGAATTTATAGTAGTCATAGACATTCTGCATCATCCAGGCATTAGCTGCTGGAGACCAACCCCAATAGTAATTCCAACCAGGAGTAGTCCAGCCAAATGGAGTTGCTTGGGTGTGGACCAGCCAACCATTTTCTTGTCCGTTTTTGGATTCGATACCAGCGTATTCCTTGGCTGCGATACGGCCATAGTAACGCATGTCGTCAATGTAATTGATCATTGGCTTGGCTGTCTCAGCAAGGTTGCTCATGTAGGCTGGCCAATAGTTCATTTGCAAATTGACATTGAGGTGGTAGTCAGCGTTCCAAGGTGGATTGTCTACGGCATTCCAGACTCCCTGCAGGTTGGCAGGAAGGGCATCTGTCCGATCACGAGACGAACTGATGAGTAGATAACGTCCGTATTGGAAGAAGAGTTCTTCCAGTTTTTGCCCTTTGCTAGGGTTATAGATTTGAAGGGCATCTTTTGTCGTTTGAGCAGTCTTGCTTCCACCTAGGTTTAGTTTGACGCGGTTAAAGAGACTTTGATAATCCTTGATATGGTCCTTTTTAAGTGTTTCGTAGTCCTTGGCCTTAGCTGCTTCGACAATCCTTTTAACTGTTTTTTCGAGGTCGATATCTTTTCGATAGTTGGTTTTTGGATTCTGGGCAAAGTTAGTCTTGGCGCTGAGTAAAAGAGTAGCGTAGCTGGCCCCTGTGATCGTTAAACTATCCTCATGGACAGTAACTTTTCCGTCCGTTTTAATTCCTAGATAGGATGCAAATTTGAGGCCGTTATCTTTGACAGTCCCCTTTAGAAGAATTCCATTTTCATCTGTAATAACATGTCCGTTCTTATAGTTAGAATATTCCCAGGAGTATTCACCATTAGTAAGCAAGTCTTCTGTCAGGCTATTCCAAAGGGTAAAATCAAGTGTCTTGTTTCCTTTTTTGGTCAAGTGGGTCACGGTGACATCATCAGGATAGCTGGAGAAGGTTTCGCGTTTAAAGGTCGTCCCATCTTGGGTGTAAGAAGTGGTCGTAGTAGCCTCTGTGATATCCAAACGACGATGATAATCAGTTACAGTATCTAGTCCTTTCTTCTGATTATTAAAGACCATGAAGATATCTCCAAAGGCTAGGTAACGTCCATACTGGGCGTTGTTTGGTCCAACTAGATTTTGTTCAGCTAGTTGTTTGGCTTTTTGGCGGTTTCCTGCTTCGAGAGCTTTACGAATCTCTGATAAGATCTTGTAGCGGTCCTTGTAGTTCCCTCCGTTATAGTCGGTGCTATCGGATTGGGGACCTCCTGACCAGAGAGTCTTTTCATTGTACTGGATTCTTTCTTCGCCAATTAGACCGAAGACCTTGGCTCCCATCTCTCCATTCCCAACGGGGAGGGCCTGTTTTTCCCATCCATCATAGGAAGGAGCTGTTGGCTGATCGTAGATGAGTTGATAGTTTTCTTGCTTTGTCACCGGCTGATCTGCTTTTTCAGGTTCCTTATTTTCTTTAGCTTCTACAATGGCTTCTTCACTAGCTTGACTATTTATCTTCTGAGTCTCCTCAGCTGGCTTGCTTTCGGAAACTACTGGACTCTCTGCTAGAGACGAATTTGTAGTTTCAGTAGCTTCAGCTGTTTTGGGTTCACTATCTGGCTTAGTGCTAGCTTCGACAGAGGTTGCTTCAGTTTGCTTGACCTCCACACTGTCTGCAGCTACAGTGTGGTTGACTAGAAAAACAGCCCCCAGCAAAACAGAAGCAGTCCCAACCGTTAGTTTGCGGATGCTATAGCGACAGGATTTCTCCCAAAATCTTTTATCCATAGAAATCTCCTTTAGCATTTGGAACCGTTTACATTTTGTAAGACAAATCCCTATATTTTTGTTTCTATTTACCTCCCATTCTACTGGTCATCTAGCATTTGTCAAGAGGTTTCTGGTGAAAAACATATTTGATATTGCTTTTTCTTAAAATAGTAGAAGAAAGAGAGGAAAGGGTGGAATTATTCGTAATTTCATAGTTCAATCTGATTGTAAGACTAGCTTAGAATTGGCTTAACCCCCTCTTGAAAGCGTAAAACAAACTAGTCAGGAAAGTCACTTTATGGTATAATATAGAAGACTCAAAAAGAAACAGGAGAAAAAGAATGGACTTACTTTTAGCAATTGTCTTGATTGTGCTAGCTTTTCTAGGAGGAGCTCTTGGAGGTATGTACTTGGTGCGTAAGCAAATTGAAAAAGAATTTGCGGACAACCCACGTTTGAACGCTGAGGCAGTTCGTGCTCTCTTGAGCGCAAATGGTCAAAAGCCAAGCGAAGCCAAGGTACAACAAGTTTACCACCAAATCATCCGCCAACAAAAAGCAGCTCTTGCTAACAATAAAAAGAAATAAATAGGAAAAGTCTGGGATGAAAGTTCCAGACTTCTCACTATGTTCAATAGTTCTCAAGGATAAGACTTTTTCCTTGCATTCTATTGATATTTGATTATGATTAAGAGAGAGGCAGTTGACATTTTATCAAGCTGTCGGTTAGTTCCTTCAGGACAAGGAATCATGATGAACTATCAATCAGAAAAAAGACTAGAAAGAAGACTGTATGGATAATCGACCAATTGGTTTTTTGGATTCGGGTGTCGGGGGCTTGACCGTTGTTCGTGAGCTCATGCGCCAGCTTCCCCATGAAGAAATCGTCTATATTGGAGATTCAGCACGGGCGCCCTATGGTCCCCGTCCTGCTGAGCAAATTCGTGAATATACTTGGCAGTTGGTCAACTTTCTCTTGACCAAAGATGTCAAGATGATTGTCATTGCTTGTAACACTGCGACTGCAGTCGTCTGGGAAGAAATCAAGGCCCAATTAGACATTCCTGTCCTAGGTGTGATTTTGCCAGGAGCTTCGGCAGCCATCAAGTCCAGTCAAGGTGGGAAAATTGGGGTGATTGGAACTCCCATGACGGTCCAATCAGACATCTACCGTCAGAAAATCCATGATCTGGATCCAGACTTACAAGTGGAGAGTTTGGCCTGTCCTAAGTTTGCTCCCTTGGTGGAGTCAGGTGCCCTGTCAACCAGTGTCACCAAGAAAGTGGTTTATGAAACCCTGCGTCCCTTGGTAGGCAAGGTGGATAGTTTGATTCTGGGTTGTACCCATTACCCACTCCTTCGCCCTATCATCCAAAATGTCATGGGACCTAAGGTTCAGCTCATCGATAGTGGGGCAGAGTGTGTACGGGATATCTCAGTCTTACTCAATTATTTTGAAATCAATCGTAGCCGAGATGCGGGACCTCTTCAACATCGTTTTTACACAACAGCGAATAGCCAAAGTTTTGCCCAAATAGGAGCAGAATGGCTGGAAAAAGAGATTCATGTGGAGCATGTAACTTTATGACAAACAAAATTTATGAATACAAGGATGACCAGGACTGGTATGTTGGTGTCTGGGATGTCTATGGAGGCATCTATAGCCTTATCAAAGATCCTCTTGAGCTTGATTTTATGGATTTGGCGCGGATTTTTCGTGATGAGGAAAATGGCTTTCCAATTACGATAACGGTGATGCGCTGGTCTTCCAACTACCGTCTGCTCTCCTTTATCGTTGAGATTTTAAATGCGGAAGCAGGACGTAACTTGGAAGTCATCCAACGTCAGGGAGCCTTACTTTTAATTGAAAATGGACAGCTTTTGCATGTCGAACTGCCTAAAGAAGGGGTCGATGTTCAAGACTTCTTTGAAACTAGTAAGGTTAGAGAAACTCTGCTCATTGCGACTCGTAACGAGGGCAAGACCAAGGAGTTCCGAGCTATCTTTGACAAGTTAGGCTACGATGTGGAAAATCTCAATGACTATCCTGAACTGCCTGAAGTAGCTGAAACAGGTATGACCTTCGAAGAAAATGCTCGCCTGAAAGCAGAAACCATTTCCCAATTAACAGGCAAGATGGTTTTAGCAGATGATTCTGGTCTCAAAGTTGATGTCCTTGGTGGCTTGCCAGGTGTCTGGTCAGCCCGTTTTGCAGGTGTGGGGGCTACTGATCGTGAAAACAATGCTAAACTCCTGCACGAATTGGCCATGGTCTTTGATCTTAAGGACCGTTCAGCCCAGTTCCACACGACTCTGGTTGTAGCCAGTCCAAACAAGGAAAGCTTGGTTGTTGAAGCTGACTGGCCAGGTTATATCAACTTTGAACCCAAGGGTGAAAATGGATTTGGCTATGATCCCCTCTTCCTTGTAGGGGAGACAGGAAAATCATCAGCTGAGTTAACCCTTGAAGAAAAAAATAGCCAATCCCACCGTGCCTTAGCCGTTAAGAAACTTTTGGAGGTATTTCCATCATGGCAAAGCAAACCATCATTGTAATGAGTGACTCTCATGGCGATAGCTTGATTGTGGAAGAAATCCGTGACCGCTATCTGGGTAAAGTTGATGCCATTTTTCACGATGGTGACTCAGAACTCCGTCCAGACTCTCCGCTCTGGGAAGGCATCCATGTCGTCAAAGGAAATATGGACTTTTATGCTGGCTACCCAGAACGTTTGGTGACTCAACTTGGTCCGACCAAGATTATCCAGACTCACGGACATTTATTTGATATCAATTTCAACTTTCAAAAGTTGGACTACTGGGCTCAGGAAGAAGATGCCGATATCTGTCTCTATGGTCACTTGCATGTGCCTAATGCTTGGATGGAAGGCAAAACACTCTTTCTCAATCCAGGCTCCATCAGCCAGCCACGAGGAACCATCAGAGAATGCCTCTATGCTCGTGTGGAGATTGATGACAGCTATTTCAAAGTAGACTTTTTGACACGTGACCATGAGGTTTATCCAGGCTTGTCCAAGGAGTTTTCTCGATGATTGCCAAGGAATTTGAAGCATTTTTACTGGAGCAGGAAGAGACTTTTCTTACCCCCGCTGAGAATCTAGCAGCCTTGATCGATACCCACAATGCTGATCATGCAATTTTGGTGCTGAGCCAAATCACTTATACCCGTATCCCTGTTGTGACCTTTGACAAACGCTTTGTCGGAACCATTGGTCTGAGAGATATTTTGGCTTATCAAATGGAGCAAGGATTGACGGATGAGCAGATGGCAAAGACAGACATCGTCAATATGACTAAGACAGATGTGGCAGTCGTCGCTCCAGACTATAACATCACAGAGGTCCTCCATAAACTGGTGGATGAACCTTTCTTGCCAGTGGTAGATGATGAAGGAATTTTCCAAGGAATCATCACGCGCAAGTCTATCCTCAAGGCTGTTAATGCTCTCTTACATGACTTTAGTAAGAAATATGAGATTAGATGCAAATGAGAGATAGGATTTCAGACTTTTTAGAGGGAAAGCAGGGTTTGTCTGCCAATTCAAAGCAGTCTTATAAGTATGATTTGGAGCAATTTTTAGACATTGTAGGTGAGCGGATCTCTGAGACCGGTCTCAAGATTTACCAAGCCCAGCTAGCCAATCTAAAAATCAGCGCCCAGAAGCGAAAACTTTCGGCCTGTAACCAATTTCTCTACTTTCTCTATCAAAAAGGAGAGGTGGACAGCTTTTATCGTTTAGAATTAGCCAAACAAGCTGAAAAGAAGACTGAAAAACCAGAGATTCTAGACCTAGACTCTTTTTGGCAGGAAAGTAATTATCCAGAAGGACGCTTGCTGGCGCTTCTTATCTTGGAAATAGGGCTCTTGCCAAGTGAGATTTTAGCCCTTAAGGTTGCAGATATCAATCTGGATTTTCAGGTGTTGAGAATCAGCAAGGCTTCCCAACAGAGGATTGTCACCATACCCACGACCTTGATTCCAGAGCTAGAACCCTTGATGGGGCAGACCTATCTCTTTGAAAGGAGTGGGAAAACCTATTCTCGTCAGTGGGCCTTTCGTCAACTAGAGTCCTTTGTCAAGGAGAAGGGTTTCCCAGCCTTATCCGCTCAAGCCTTGCGGGAACAGTTCATTCTAAGACAGATAGAAATGAAGGTCGATTTGTACGAAATTGCAAAAAAATTAGGATTAAAAACAGTCCTGACCTTAGAAAAATATAGATAATGGATATTAAATTAAAAGATTTTGAAGGGCCACTGGACCTGCTCTTGCACTTGGTTTCTAAGTACCAGATGGATATCTACGATGTGCCAATCACAGAAGTCATCGAACAGTATCTAGCCTATGTCTCAACTTTGCAGGCTATGCGCTTAGAGGTGGCAGGCGAATACATGGTTATGGCCAGTCAGTTAATGCTAATCAAGAGCCGCAAGCTTCTTCCAAAGGTGGCAGAAGTGACAGATTTAGAGGATGACCTAGAGCAGGACCTTCTCTCCCAAATCGAAGAATACCGCAAGTTTAAACTCTTGGGTGAGCACTTGGAAGCCAAGCACCAAGATCGGGCCCAGTATTATTCCAAAGCACCGACAGAGTTGATCTACGAAGATGCGGAGCTTGTGCATGATAGGACGACCATTGACCTCTTTTTAGCTTTTTCAAATATCCTAGCCAAGAAAAAAGAGGAGTTCGCTCAGAATCACACGACCATTTTGCGGGATGAGTATAAGATTGAGGACATGATGGTCATCGTAAAAGAGTCCTTGACTGGACGAGACCAGTTGCGTCTGCAGGATTTGTTCAAGGAAGCCCAGAATGTCCAAGAGGTTATCACCCTCTTTTTGGCGACCCTAGAGTTAATCAAAACTCAGGAACTGATCCTCGTGCAAGAGGAGAATTTTGGAGATATCTATCTCATGGAAAAGAAGGAAGAAAGTCAAGAGGCACAAAGCTAGACTTGATAGAGAGGAAAGATGAGTACTTTAGCAGAAATAGAAGCGCTCTTGTTTGTAGCAGGTGAAGATGGGATTCGGGTACGTCAGTTGGCTGAACTCCTCTCGCTTCCCCCGACAGGTATTCAACAGAGTTTAGAAAAATTAGCCCAAAAGTATGAAAAAGACCAGGAGTCGAGTTTGTCCCTGATTGAGACAGGTGGCGCTTATAGATTGGTGACCAAACCTCAATTTGCAGCGATTTTGAAGGAATACTCCAAGGCACCCATCAACCAAAGTTTGTCTCGGGCTGCTCTTGAAACCTTGTCCATCATTGCCTACAAGCAACCGATTACCCGAATTGAGATTGATGCCATCCGTGGGGTTAACTCGAGTGGAGCCTTGGCAAAGTTGCAGGCTTTTGACTTGATAAAGGAAGACGGGAAAAAAGAAGTGTTGGGTCGTCCCAATCTCTATGTGACTACGGATTATTTCCTAGATTACATGGGGATAAATCATTTGGAAGAATTGCCAGTGATTGATGAGCTTGAGATTCAAGCGCGAGAAAGCCAATTATTTGGTGAAAGGATAGAATAAGATGAGAATCAATAAATATATTGCCCACGCAGGTGTGGCCAGTAGGAGAAAAGCAGAAGAGTTGATCAAGCAAGGCTTGGTGACGGTTAACGGCCAAGTGGTGCGTGAACTAGCAACGACCATCAAGGCTGGTGATAAGGTTGAAGTTGAAGGCCAGCCTATCTACAACGAAGAAAAGGTCTACTATCTGCTTAACAAACCCCGTGGGGTGATTTCCAGTGTGACAGATGACAAGGGCCGCAAGACTGTTGTCGACCTCTTGCCCAATGTCAAAGAGCGCATCTACCCTGTGGGACGTTTGGACTGGGATACATCAGGTGTCTTGATTTTGACCAATGATGGGGATTTTACGGATGAGATGATTCACCCTCGTAATGAGATTGACAAGGTCTATGTCGCGCGTGTTAAGGGTGTGGCCAATAAGGACAATCTCCGCCCCTTGACCCGTGGACTCGAGATTGATGGCAAGAAAACCAAGCCAGCTGTATATGAGATTCTCAAAGTGGATCCAGTCAAAAATCGCTCAGTAGTACAGTTGACCATACATGAAGGGCGTAACCATCAGGTTAAAAAGATGTTTGAGGCTGTCGGTCTTCAAGTGGATAAGTTGTCACGGACCCGTTTTGGACATCTAGACTTGACAGGCCTTCGTCCGGGAGAATCTCGTCGCCTTAACAAAAAAGAAATCAGCCAACTGCATACTATGGCTGTAACTAAAAAATAATGAAACGAATCTTAATAGCGCCAGTGCGCTTTTACCAGCGCTTTATCTCACCAGCCTTTCCACCCTCTTGTCGTTTTGAGCCTACATGTTCCAACTACATGATTCAGGCTATTGAAAAACATGGCTTCAAGGGTGTTTTGATGGGCTTGGCTCGGATTTTGCGTTGCCACCCCTGGTCGAAAATAGGCAAGGATCCCGTGCCAGACCACTTTTCACTCAAACGGAATCAAGAAGAAAAATAACCCAACATCAGGCGATGTTGGGTTTTCTTGCTTATTTCAAAGCTTTTTGAGCGTCTTCAATCATGAGTTTAGTTGATTCAAGTCCGCCACCACTTAGATACCAGAGGTCTGGTGTTAGTTGGATAATTTTACCGTTTTTAGCGGCAGGAGTTTCAGCGATAAGGGCATTTTCTAGGACGCCGTCGTTGCTTGAGTTGTCACCGCCGATGGCAAGGGTACGGTTGATGACAAAGAGGATGTCAGGATTGATTTCTTTGACACTTTCAAAGCTGACTTCCTGTCCGTGGCGTGAGTCTTCAAATTGAGTATCAGTTGGCTTGAATTTCAAGGTTTGGTACAAGAAAGAGAAACGAGATTGGGCACCAAAGGCGGCCATTTTTCCTTCATTGAGGAGGATAGCAAGGGCTTTTTTGTCAGAACTTTCGTTTTTAGTTGTGACTTCTTGGATGCTCTTGTCTAGGTTGGCTAATTCTTCCTTGGCTTTCTGTGTACCAGTTTCGCCGAAGGCGCTTGCTAAGGATTCGATATTAGCCTTGGTAGAAGTCCAGTAGTCGTCCTTACTTGCTTGGAAGAGCACAGTTGGAGCAATTTCTTTGAACTTGTCTACGAATTTTTGGGTACGTGGAGAAGCGATAATTAGATCTGGTTCAAGAGCAGCAATGGCTTCTAGGTCTGGCTCAACCATGGAACCCACATTGTTGACATTTCCCGCAAGATCTTTTAGGTAAGTCGGAACAGTTTTTGTAGGCATTCCGACGATATTCTTTTCAAATCCTAAAGCACGAATAGTATCCGCAGCACCGAGGTCAAAGGTCACAATCTTTTCAGGAACCTTTGAAAGTTTGACCTCGTCCAGTGAACTTTTAATGGTCACTTCTGTCGGAGCAGAGCTACTTGTCTCTGTCTGGCTAGCGCTTGAGTTTGTATTTGTACCACATGCACCAAGTAGGAGCAAGAAGCTAGCCACTAGGACAGTGAGATAAAGTTTAAGGGATGTTTTCATGATTTCTCCTTTTTAAAATATGATAACGATGTAAGGGGCTCTTAGATAGGCTTGTTAGCTAAGAGACAGAGGGTTCTCTAACATGAATTCAGAATAGCTAGCTATAGATACAGATCTTTTTGCCATTAATATCAGCTAGCGTGATGGGGATCTCATAGAGTTGACTGAGCAGGTCAGCCTGCATGATTTGAGCAGTCGTTCCCTTGCAAAAGACTTGGCCGTCCTTGAAGGCGACAATTTCATCCGCATACTGACTGGCTATGTTGATATCGTGGAGGACGATGATAATGGTCTTCCCTAGTTCCTCCACCAGTCGCTTGAGAATTTGCATCATGCTGACGCTTTGCTTGATATCGAGATTATTGAGCGGTTCGTCTAGCAAGATAAAGTCTGTATCCTGGGCTAGTACCATGGCGATAAAGACACGTTGCAGCTGTCCACCAGACAGACTATCGATGTAGCGGTTTTTTAAGTTGGTCAGTTCCAGATAGTCCAGAGTTTCTCGGATTTTTTCCCAGTCTTCTGCCTTCAGTCGACCATGGCTGTAGGGAAAACGTCCAAAGCTGACTAGTTCTTCAACCGTCAATTTGGCTTGGTAATTGATTTTCTGCTTTAGGATGGTGAGTTCTTGAGCAAGTTCTTGCGAATTCCAGCTCTCGATTTCACGGCCTTTGACACTAAGAATCCCCTGATCTTTCTTGGTCAGTCTGCTCATAATGGAGAGGAGAGTTGATTTTCCAGCACCATTTGGACCAATGAAGGCTGTCAGTTTATGAGGACTGACTGTAAGCGAAATGCCTTGTAAAATATCCTGTTTTTGAATGGATTTGTCAATGTTTTCTAGTTTCACTGACGCGCCCTCCTATAAAGTAAGATAAAGAATAAGAAGCCACCCACACTCTCGATGATCATACTGATGCGAATTTCTAGTGCAAAGACTCGTTCGATGAGGGCTTGTCCCAAGGTCAAACTGATAAATCCAATTAGAATGGCTACGATAAAGAGTAACTTGTGTCGATAATCTTTGACAATCAGGTAGGTGAGGTTGGCCAGCATAAAGCCGAAGAAGGCCATAGGCCCTACCAAGGCAGTAGCCGTTGAGGTCAAAACTACGATGCCCCAGAGGAGCTCTCTCTGTTCTTTTTCAACATCGAGTCCCAGTATCTGAGCCGTTTCTCTTTGCAGGTGCAAGACATCCAGAACGACTGCTTTTCGAAAGAAAAAGATTGTCAAAGCGAGGATGATCAGAGAGCCGATGGCTAGGATGGGAGTGTTGAGATGTTGAAAGGAGGCAAAGAGACTGTTCTGCAGTTTATCGTATTCATTTGGATCCATCAGGACTTGTAGGAAGGTACTGATATTTCGAAAGAGAGTTCCGAGGGCTAGGCAGATCAGCAGGATGAAGACCAGATCTTGTTTCATCAGTGTCTTCAAGTAACCTTGTAAGGCAAGAAAGAAGAGGGATTGAAGCAGAAGCAAGACTAGAAATTCTAAGACAGGAGACTTTTCAAGCTGTAGAAATTTGCTTTCAAAAACCAGTAGCAGGGTCTGTAGCAAGACATAGAAGGATTCGATTCCCAAAATACTAGGTGTCAGGAAGCGATTTTCCGTCAGGGTTTGAAAACTAATGGTCGAAATCCCTGTCGCGATAGCTACCAAGAGATAAACGACAATCTTTTGAGAACGAAGTTTCCAAGCAAAGACAGATAGGTGACTAATAGGCCAAAAGTAGAGGAGACAAGCTACGATGGCCAGAATAATGAGAAGGCAGAAGAGCTTGGTATGTTTGCTTTTAGACAGCATCCTTTTGTCCCCCTCTCCATAGCAGTAAAATAAAGACAAGGCTACCGATGATTCCTAGTAGGAGACTGACAGACAGCTCATAGGGCCGAATCAAGACTCGAGAGAGGATGTCGCAGGCTAGAACCAGATTGGCTCCGACCAGTGCGACGATGAGTTTGGTTTGACTCAAATTATCTCCATAGCGCTTACGGACAAGATTGGGAACGATAACCCCGAGAAAAGGCAAGGCACCCACGGTAATCATGGTGACGCTTGTCGTTAGCGCCACCAGAAAGAGGGCAAGTTTTTCAAGTAGGGAGTAGGAAATTCCCAAACTCTCGCTGGTTTCTTTTCCTAGATTCATGATGGTAAAGGTTTGGGATAATTTCCAAACGGCTATCAGGATAATGAGGCCTAAGAAGAGCCACTCATACTGATGAGTCTGAATCATGGAGAAGGAGCCCTGGGTCCAAGCAGTCATACTCTGAACCAGATTGAAACGATAGGCGATAACTTCTGTGACAGAACCGATAATCCCGCTATAGATGATCCCAATCAAGGGCAACATCCACCTTTCCTTTACAGAGAAAATAGTCATAAAGGCTAGGAAGAAGAGGGTAAATAAAATGGATGAGCCAAAAGCAAAGAGCATCTTTTGGGTCAGACTCGCAGATGGAAAGACAAAGAGGCTTAACACCATTCCCAGTTTGGCAGCTTCTGTCGTTCCGACTGTACTCGGAGCAGCAAACTGATTTTGGGTAATGGTCTGCATGAGGAGTCCTGCCATGCTCATACTAGAGGCTGCAAGGAGAATACTGATGGTTCTTGGAAGACGTGACTCTTGAAAGAGAAGCCAGGTCTGTTGGTCAAAAGCAAAGAATTTTTCCCAAGAAAAATCACTGGTTCCAATGGTGATGGAGAGAAAGACTAGGAGTAGAAGTAAGCCTGTTAAAATATGAGAGAGTTTCATACCCCGTCCTTTCGTGTAGATTTGGTATCGAAAGATACCTGCGGATATAAATGTAACATGATTTCTTTAATCTGTCAATAAATTTTCTGACAATTTAATGTAAAAAGAAAGAAAAATTCCTGAAATTACATCTGGCCCTCTCTTTTATTGGAAAACTGAGTAAAAACCAATCCACCTTCCCACTATCCTTCTCCTATAAAAAGTGGTAAAATGGAGGACAGAAAGAAGGAACTGATATGACAACATTATTTTCAAAAATCAAAGAAGTAACAGAGCTTGCTGCGATCTCAGGTCATGAAGCACCTGTCCGGACTTATCTTCGTGAGAAGTTGACTCCGCATGTGGATGAGGTAGTGACAGATGGCTTGGGTGGTATTTTTGGTATCAAGCATTCAGAAGCTGCGGATGCGCCACGCGTCTTGGTCGCTTCTCACATGGACGAAGTTGGTTTTATGGTCAGTGAGATTAAACCAGATGGTACCTTCCGTGTCGTTGAAATTGGTGGTTGGAATCCAATGGTAGTCAGCAGCCAACGTTTCAAACTCTTTACTCGTGACGGTCGTGAAATTCCTGTGATTTCAGGCTCTGTTCCTCCTCATTTGACTCGTGGAAAGGGCGGGCCAACCATGCCAGCCATTGCCGATATCGTTTTTGATGGTGGTTTTGCGGACAAGGCTGAGGCAGAAAGCTTTGGTATCCGTCCTGGTGACACGATTGTCCCTGATAGCTCCGCTATCTTGACAGCCAATGAAAAAAATATCATCTCAAAAGCTTGGGACAACCGCTACGGTGTCCTCATGGTAAGCGAGCTAGCTGAAGCTTTGTCAGGTCAAAAACTCGGCAATGAACTCTATCTGGGTTCTAACGTCCAAGAAGAAGTTGGTCTCCGTGGTGCCCATACTTCCACAACCAAGTTTGACCCAGAAGTTTTCCTAGCAGTGGACTGTTCACCTGCTGGTGATGTTTATGGAGGTCAAGGCAAGATTGGGGATGGAACCTTGATTCGTTTCTACGATCCAGGTCATTTGCTTCTCCCAGGAATGAAGGATTTCCTTTTGACAACGGCTGAAGAAGCTGGCATCAAGTACCAATACTACTGTGGAAAAGGCGGAACAGACGCTGGAGCAGCTCATCTGAAAAATGGTGGTGTTCCTTCTACAACTATCGGTGTTTGTGCCCGTTATATCCATTCTCACCAAACCCTCTACGCTATGGATGACTTTCTTGAAGCGCAAGCTTTCTTACAAGCCTTGGTGAAAAAAATGGATCGTTCAACGGTTGATTTGATTAAACATTATTAAACATAAAGGAGGTTGCTTGGGATGGCAGAACCAAACCTAGAAAGCCTTATAAAAGACCTCTACAACCATGCTCGTCAGGGCTTGAGTGATGAGTTAGTCGCTGCTCTCCTAGAGACTGCTAAAAAACTACCTACTACAAATGAGCAATTACTAGCAGTCCGACTCTCAGGACTTGTCAATCGTGAATTGCTCACTAATCCCAAACACCCAGCACCTGAATTGATCAATTTGGCTCGCTTTATCAAAAGAGAAGAGGCCAAGTACAGAGGCACTGCAGTTTCTGCTATCATGTTTGGAGAACTCTTTAAGATGCTTTGATTCCATTGTGAATCAAAGTATTTTTTATATGCTCCAAAAGAAATTCTTAATGAGGAGACGAAAAAAGCCATCCCATTCAGGATAGCTTCTTGGTACTTATACTCAATGAAAATCAAAGAGCAAACTAGGAAACTAACCGCAGACTGTACTTGAGTACGGCAAGGCGACGCTGACGTGGTTTGAAGAGATTTTCGAAGAGTATTAGATTTGTTCAGCGATGACCTTTTCAGCTAGGTTCATGGCGTGGTCAGATACACGAGTGTAATGGGAAATAATGTCGATAAAGTTGACCCCGGCTTGTGTTGAACACTCACCCTTGTTAAGGCGTTTGATGTGGGTCTTTCTGAGAACGCGTTCCATATTGTTGATTTCTTTATGGCGTTCAATCAGGCTTTGAGCCTTTTCAATATCATTGTTTTCGACACTATCAAGGGCATCTTTGATAAATGCAGTTGTTGCTTGATAAATCTCAGCTAGTTCTTCTAGAGCAGCATCAGAAAATTGAACATTCTTACGTTGGAGGTAGTCTGTTAGGTTGAGCAACCCTTCTGCGTGGTCCCCAATCCGTTCCAAATCACGTGATGAATCCAGAATGTTAGTCAACACTTCGCTTTCCTTTTGACTCAAGGATTCGCTAGAGAGTCGAATGAGGTAACGAGTCAATTTTTCATCGATGGTGTTGATAGCTTCCTCTGTCTTGTGTCCTTTTTCAGCTACCTTTTCATCCAAACCGATGATATAGCTATAAGAAAGGTCAAAAGCTTTAGCTGCATAGTTCCCCAAGTGCAAGAGTTCTTTTTTGGCATTTCCCAAAGCGATAGAAGGAGCTTGTTTGATGAGTTGTTCATCCAAGTAGAGAGCTTCGTATTTGACAACTTCATCTTCACCAGGAATGAGCTTGGTTACAAAGTAGGCCAAGGCTCCGATGAATGGGAACTGGATAATGGTATTTGTAATATTAAAGGTTCCGTGGGCAAAGGCAATGGTCATTTCTGGAGCTAGATTGAGTGCAGATTCAAACCATTGAATCAAGCCGGTGAAAGGTACAAGGAAGACAATACAGATAACCGTACCAATAACGTTAAAGGCGACATGGGCACCAGCAACACGTTTGGCAGCGATATTGGCTCCAAGAGAAGCAATGATGGCTGTAATGGTCGTCCCGATATTATCACCAAACAAGACCGGTAGGGCACCTTGAAGGTCAATCAAACCACTTGCGTACAGGTTCTGTAAGATACCGATAGTTGCGGAAGAAGCCTGAATGAGTAGGGTCAGTCCAGTTCCGACAAAGACACCTAGAATAGGACTCTTACTTAGTTCAACCATGTAGTCTCTAAAGACTTGCAGGTCTTTTAGGGGCTCCATTGCACCGCTCATAAGATTGAGAGCGAAGAAGATACCACCGACACCAAAGATAATTCGTCCGATGTTATTGATAGAGCGATTCTTGGTGAAGAAGAGACAAACCGCTCCAATAAAGAGCATAGGTAAGGCGTAATCTCCTAGCTTAAAACCGATGATAAAGGATGTAACGGTGGTTCCAATATTGGCACCCATGACAATACCGATAGCCTGACGCAAGGTCAAAAGTCCTGCACTTACTAGTCCCACTGTAATGACTGTAACACCAGAACTTGATTGAATCAGCGCCGTCATACCGATACCAACCAGCACACCGAAGAAGGGATTGCTGGTATATTTGTCAATGTAAAACCGAAGGCGATCTCCAGCAGCTTGTTGTAAACCGTCTCCCATGGTCTTGATACTATATAAGAATAGCCCAAGACCACCTAAAAAGTGAAATAAAATTTCCTGCCAATTAATGGACATTTCTTTTTCCTCCGAAAAATAATCGCGGAATTTCTCCTATTCTATTTTAAAGGATAAAAGTAAATCTCACAAGTGCTTAGCTGAAATTTTCATAAGAAACAAGAAATTTCTTTTAAAATGAGAGATAGATTCTCATTAAGATAGATGATTTATAGGATTGTGTCCAAATTTTACTGATTATTATCCTAGTTATAGTTTTTATGTTAAATAGATTGACATCGCTTTCATATAGGATAAAATGAAGATGATCCTGTTCTGGTGGTGTGCACTGAGAACAGTTACTTTTTATTATATTGGGAGGATAAGATGAAAGATCTATTTTTTGAAAAACGTTGCCGTTACAGTATTCGTAAGTTGTCGATTGGGGCTTGTTCTTTGATGATTGGTTCAGCTCTATTTGCGAGCCCAGCTCTTGCAGAACAGGTTGCTGTCCCTGAAACAGCTGCAAACACGAGTGCTCAAGCCACAAGTACTAGTGAAACAACTAATCCAGACACCACAGCTCTCGAAAAACAATTAGAGGAGACTGAGAACAAAGTAGCTGAGCAACCAATTTCAGAAAACACTCCAGCAATAACTGATTTGGTCAATGAAAAAGAAGAGGCAAAGCCAGTTTCGACAGATAAGGCTGAAAAACCTACTCAACCAACTGATAAAGAAGAAGTCAAACCGGAGGAAGCCCCACAAGTAGCTGAGAAGGAAGCGGATAAAAAGACTCTAGCAGATGTTCCTAAAAATGAAGAAAAGAGTCTTCGACCAAAAGAAATCAAATTTGATACTTGGGAAGATTTGTTGAAATGGGAACCGGGTGCGCGTGAGGATGATCCCATCAATCGTTCCTCAGTTGAACTCGCCAAGCGCCACAGAGGTCAGTTGGTTAACGAAAAAGCAAGCAGAAGAGCCAAGGTTCAGGCGCTAGCAAATACCAACTCAAAGGCTAAAGACCACGCTTCTGTTGGTGGAGAAGAATTCAAGGCCTATGCTTTTGACTACTGGCAATACTTGGATTCAATGGTCTTCTGGGAAGGTCTAGTCCCTACTCCAGATGTCATTGATGCCGGGCACCGCAACGGAGTTCCCGTTTATGGAACCCTCTTTTTCAACTGGTCAAACAGCATTGCCGACCAAGAGAAATTTGCAGCTGCCTTGAAACAAGATGCAGATGGTACCTTCCCTATCGCACGAAAACTCGTCGATCTTGCTAAGTATTACGGATTTGATGGCTATTTCATTAATCAGGAAACAACGGGGGAATTGGTAGCACCTCTTGGTGAAAAAATGCGCCAATTCATGCTCTATACAAAGGAATATGCAGCTAAGGTCAACCACCCAATTAAGTATGCTTGGTACGATGCCATGACCTACAAATATGGTCGTTACCACGAAGATGGCTTGGGAGACTATAACTACCAGTTTATGCAAAAAGAAGGTGACAAGGTCCCTGCAGATCAATTCTTTGCCAATTTCAACTGGAACAAGGAAAAGAATGACCACTCTGTAGAGATGGCAAAATGGCTAGAACGTAGTCAATATGATGTCTTTGCAGGCTTAGAATTGCAGCAAGGTGGTTCTTATAAAACCAAAGTCAACTGGGATGCCCTCTTAGATGAAAAAGGCAAGTTGCGTTTGTCACTTGGACTCTTTGCGCCAGATACGATTACCAGTCTAGGAAAAACAGGCGAAGACTACCACAAGAACGAAGACATCTTCTTTACAGGTTACCAAGGAGATCCAACGGCTCAAAAACCAGCGGACAAAGAGTGGTATGGAATTGCCAATTTAGTTGCGGACCGCACACCAGCAGTAGGACGCACCTTTACTACCTCTTTTAATACAGGTCATGGTAGAAAGTGGTTTGTAGACGGCAAAGTTTCTAAGGATTCTGAGTGGAACTACCGTTCTGTTTCAGGTGTCTTGCCAACATGGCGCTGGTGGCAGACTTCAACAGGGGAAAAACTTCATGCAGAATATGACTTTACAGATGCCTATAATGGCGGAAATTCCCTTAAATTCTCAGGTGATGTAGTGGGTAAGACGGACCAAGATGTGAATTTGTATTCTACTAAACTAGAAGTAACGGAGAAAACCAAACTTCGGGTTGCCCACAAGGGAGGAAAAGGCTCGAAAGTTTATATGGCCTTCTCTACAACTCCAGACTACAAATTTGAGGATGCAGAGGCATGGAAAGAACTGACTCTTTCTGACGACTGGACAAATGAAGAATTTGATCTTAGCTCACTAGCAGGTAAAACTATCTATGCAGTTAAACTCTTCTTCGAACATGAAGGTGCTGTAAAAGATTATCAGTTCAACTTAGGTCAATTAACAATTTCAGATAACCACCAAGCACCACAAGCGCCGACGGGACTTTCTGTTGTGAAACAATCTCTTAAAAATGCCCAAGAAGCTGAAGCAGTGGTCCAGTTTGCGGGTAACCAAGATGCAGATTTCTATGAAGTCTACGAAAAAGATGGGGATAACTGGCGCTTATTGACAGGATCATCTGCTTCAACCATCTACTTGCCAAAAGTTAGCCGCTCTGCTAATGCGACTGGTACGACTCAGGAATTGAAAGTTGTTGCAGTTGGTAAAAATGGCCTTCGTTCTGAAGCGGCGACGGCATCCTTTAACTGGGGGATGACAGTTCAGGATACAACTCTCCCAAGACCTTTGGCTGAAAATATTGTTCCAGGTGCAAAGGTTATCGGTAGCACTTTCCCAAATACTGAAGGTGGAGAAGGCATTGAAGGTATGTTGAACGGTACCATTACTAGCTTGTCAGATAAGTGGTCTTCAGCTCAGTTGAGTGGTAGTGTAGATATTCGTTTGACCCAACCACGTCGTGTTGTTAGATGGGTCATGGATCATGCGGGAGCTGGTGGAGAATCCGTAAACGACGGTTTGATGAACACCAAAGACTTTGACCTTTATTATAAAGATGCGGATGGTGAATGGAAGTTAGCTAAGGAAGTCCGTGGCAATAAAGCGCACGTGACAGATATCACTCTTGACAAACCAATTACTGCTCAAGACTGGCGTCTAAAAGTTATCACATCTGATAACGGAACACCTTGGAAAGCCATTCGTATCTACAACTGGAAGATGTATGAAACCTTGGACACAGAAAGTCAAAATATTCCAATGTCTAAGGTAGCTGTCCGTTCACTTGGAAACCATCAAGTTCAACTAGGTTTCTCTGATGTTCCAGCAGGCGCAACCATCACCGTTTACGACAAGGCAGATTCACAAACACCAATTGCAACTTTGAAGTCTGAAAATGGTGGCGACCTAGCAACAGCACCATTGGGCTTTGACAAGCAACCAACTCTCCTCTACTATCGTACCCAACTACCTGGCAAAGAAATAAGTAACACCTTGGCAGTAGCGATTCCGCAGGATGAAAGAAAAATTGCTGCGGTTAGCCTGGAAAAAGAACCTAAGAAGACAGTTTATAAAGAGGGAGAAAAACTTGATCTCAGAGGCGGAACACTCCGTATTCAATACGAAGGGGAACAAGCCGACGAGCTGATTAACCTTACTCACTCAGGTGTGATGGTATCTGGATACAACGCTCATCAAAAAGGGGAACAGAAGCTCACAGTCAGCTACCTTGGACTTCCAGTTACTGGTGATTTAAACGTACAAGTGACTGGCCAAGATGAAGGAAAACCAAAAGAAGTAGCAGGCTTGTACATTACTCAGAAACCAAAAACAGACTATTTGGTAGGAGATCAACTGGAACTCTCTGAAGGTCGCTTTGGAGTTCTCTATGATGATGAGACAGAAGAAAGCCATGCCTTCACAGATCAAGGTGTTGAAATTACGGGCTACGATGCTCAAAAGACTGGTCGTCAGACCTTGACCCTTCATTACAAGGGACACACAGCTGAGTTCGATGTCTTGGTTTCTCCAAAAGCAGCTGTCAACGACGAGTACCTCAAACAAGAAATTACTGCTGCCCAAGGCCGTCAGTCAACCCTTGCCTACACCTTCTCAAGCGAGGACAAACAAGCAGCACTAGTAGAGAAGCTCAATGCAGCGAAAGCTGTAGCAGAAAACCATAATGCTAGCCAAGAAGAAGTCAATCGGGCTTTGAATGAGTTGAAACAAGCAGGGACAGCCTTGGATGGAAATCAACGTTATCAGACTGCTAGAGAAGAGTTGGAAGGCTTGCTCGAATCCGTCCGTGAAAAAGATCCTAAAGCTGAGTTGATTGAACAAGCAGAAACTTTGTTGGTTTCAGAGATGCCAACTCCTCAAGCGTTTGTGGAAATGAAAGAAAAGCTGAATAAGAAACTAGCTCCTGCAGAAGAAAGCCATCATGTTGGTAGCATGGATCCAAGTGAAGTAGCCCCAACAGTTGAAGCCCTCCCTGAACTAGTTATTGAAACTGAAACAACTGCCTTCGAACGTCAAGAGCGACCAAATGCAAACCTTCTAAAAGGCCAAGGCCAGCTAGTTCAAGCAGGAGCGGAAGGCCAAGTTCGTCGTCTAGTAGAAGTAGATGCCCATGGTAACCGCACTCTTCTTTCGACTGAAGTTCTCAAGGAAGCTATCCCAGAAATTACCGAAGTTGGTACAAAAGTTATTTCAAGTACCCAGCCACTGGATGGAGTGAAAAATCTGGTTCATGAAAAACCAAGCCTTGAAATTAAGGAGGAGTCAGTTGCCTTCAATCGTCAAGAACGACCAAATGCAGCTCTTCTCAAAGGACAACGCCAGCTAATCCAAGCAGGAGCGGAAGGCCAAGTTCGTCGTCTAGTAGAAGTAGATGCCCATGGTAACCGCACTCTTCTTTCGACTGAAGTTCTCAAGGAAGCTGTCCCAGAAATTGTTGAAATTGGTACCAAGGAAAAAGTTGAACAGCTAGTACCAAGTACAGACAATTCAATGGTGGAAACACCAGTCAAAGTAGAAAAAGCAAAAAATCAACTTCCAAATACTGGTGTTGAAACAGATGCCAGTCTAGTAGCTCTGGGACTTCTCGGAGCAATGAGTGGTTATGGCTTGCTTGCTAGAAAGAAGAAAGAAGACTAATCGATTTAGAATTCTTGGATTTCCTCATAAAAACTAAAAACAAGGTTTGGCTGCAGTCAAACCTTGTTTTGATTATTTTATCTCGCTTTGATTACTTATTTGATAAGGTTTTTCTAGATTTGATTTTAAAAAATGCTAGTTTTAATTATAAGAAAGAACAAGAAAAGTTTAGGGTTTTTCTATCTCTTTTGTTGATTTTGTGATATAATTAACACGTATAAAAAAAAGAAGGAGTCATATCTAATGGCAAAATTGACTGTTAAAGACGTTGACTTGAAAGGGAAAAAAGTTCTCGTTCGTGTTGACTTCAACGTACCTGTTAAAGATGGCGTGATTACCAATGACAACCGTATCACTGCAGCTCTTCCAACTATCAAGTATATCCTTGAACAAGGTGGACGTGCTATCCTCTTCTCTCACCTTGGACGTGTAAAAGAAGAAGCAGACAAAGAAGGTAAATCACTTGCTCCTGTAGCTGCTGACTTGGCCGCTAAATTGGGACAAGAAGTTAAATTTATCCCAGGTGTTACACGTGGTGCTGAATTGGAAGCCGCTGTTAACGCTCTTGAAGATGGACAAGTTCTCTTGGTTGAAAACACTCGTTTCGAAGATGTTGACGGCAAGAAAGAATCTAAAAATGATCCTGAACTTGGTAAATACTGGGCATCACTTGGAGATGGTATCTTCGTAAACGATGCATTCGGTACAGCTCACCGTGCACACGCATCTAACGTTGGTATCTCAGCAAACGTTGAAAAAGCAGTTGCTGGATTCCTTCTTGAAAACGAAATTGCCTACATCCAAGAAGCTGTTGAAGCTCCAGAACGTCCATTCGTGGCTATCCTTGGTGGTTCAAAAGTTTCAGACAAGATCGGTGTTATCGAAAACTTGCTTGAAAAAGCTGATAAAGTTCTTATCGGTGGTGGGATGACTTACACATTCTACAAAGCTCAAGGTATCGAAATCGGTAACTCACTTGTAGAAGAAGACAAATTGGATGTTGCGAAAGCTCTTCTTGAAAAAGCAAACGGCAAATTGATCTTGCCAGTTGACTCAAAAGAAGCAAACGCATTTGCAGACTACACTGAAGTGAAAGACACTGAAGGTGAAGCAGTAGATCCAGGCTTCCTAGGTTTGGATATCGGTCCAAAATCTATCGCTAAATTTGACGAAGCTTTGACTGGTGCCAAAACAGTTGTATGGAACGGACCAATGGGTGTATTTGAAAACCCTGACTTCCAAGCTGGTACAATCGGTGTCATGGACGCTATCGTGAAACAACCAGGCGTGAAATCAATCATCGGTGGTGGTGACTCAGCTGCCGCAGCCATCAACCTTGGCCGTGCAGACAAGTTCTCATGGATCTCTACTGGTGGTGGAGCATCAATGGAACTCCTTGAAGGTAAAGTATTGCCAGGACTTGCAGCTTTGACTGAAAAATAAATAGTTTAACTAAAGGAAGATGGTTTAACCATCTTCTTTTTAATTTCATTTATAAATATGTTAGATTTATCGATAAATAAAGGGGGGAGAGTAAATATTTGCATCCCACATCATAAAATGCTACTATGAATGGTAGATGATTAATTTAGATAAGAAAGGGATTAAAATGAAAAATAAAAAAGAAGTTTATGGATTTCGTAAAAGCAAGGTTGCAAAAACTTTGTGTGGTGCTGTTTTAGGAACTGCTTTGATTGCTTTTGCAGATCAGGCAGTTTTTGCTGATGAAGTCACAGAGACGAAGAGCACAAGTACAGTTGAGGTAGCTACCACAGGAAATCCAGCCACAAATCTACCTGAAGCTCAGGGTGAAATGAGCCAAGTTGCCAAAGAAAGCCAAGCTAAGGCTGGCTCTAAAGACTCAGCTTTGCCAGTAGAAGTATCATCAGCTGATCTGGATAAAGCAGTTGCTGATGCAAAATCTGCAGGAGTTAAGGTAGTTCAAGATGAAACAAAAGACAAAGGAACAGCTACAACTGCTACAGAAAATGCTCAAAAACAAGATGAGATTAAAAGCGACTATGCTAAACAGGCTAAAGAAATAAAGACAACAACTGAAGCATATAAAAAAGAAGTCGCAGCTCATCAGGCAGAAACAGATAAAATCAATGCTGAAAACAAAGCAGCGGATGACAAGTATCAAAAAGATCTAAAAAATCATCAAGAAGAAGTTGAAAAAATCAACACTGCCAATGCAACATCTAAAGCAGAATATGAGGCTAAGCTAGCACAATATCAAAAAGATTTAGCAACTGTCAAAAAAGCAAATGAAGATAGTCAACGGGATTATCAAAATAAACTTTCAGCTTACCAGACAGAATTAGCTCGAGTACAAAAAGCTAATGCTGAAGCTAAAGAGGCATATGATAAAGCAGTAAAAGAAAACACTGCAAAGAATGCAGCGCTTCAAGCTGAAAATGAAGCGATTAAACAACGTAATGAAACTGCAAAAGCAACTTATGAAGCGGCGTTGAAGCAGTATGAAGCAGATCTCGCAGCTATTAAGAAAGCTAAGGCAGATAATGATGCTGATTACCAAGCAAAATTAGCAGCCTACCAGACAGAATTGGCTCGTGTTCAAAAGGCAAATGCTGATGCTAAGGCAGCCTATGAAAAGGCCGTTGAAGAAAACACAGCTAAAAATACAGCCATTCAAGCTGAAAATGAAGCGATTAAGCAACGTAACGCTACTGCAAAAGCGACTTATGAAGCAGCGTTGAAGCAATATGAATCAGACTTGGCAACAGTCAAACAAGCAAACGAAGCTAACGAAACAGACTACCAAGCTAAGCTGGCCAAATACCAGACGGAATTAGCTCGCGTTCAAAAAGCTAATGCCGATGCAAAAGCAGCCTATGAAAAGGCTGTTGAAGACAATAAGGCAAAAAATGCTGCGATTAAAGCTGAGAATGAAGAAATCAAGCAACGTAATGCCGTGGCTAAAACAGATTATGAAGCTAAAGTTGCAAAATATGAAGCAGACCTTGCCAAGTATAAGAAAGATGTAGATGAGTATCCACAGAAACTCAAAGAGTACAATGAAGAGCAGGCAAAAATTAAGGCTGCATTGGTAGAACTTGAAAAAAATAAGGATCAGGACGGGTATTTGTCTAAACCATCTGCTCGTAGCTTGGTTTATGACTTAGAACCAAATGCTCAACTTGACCTCAAAACAGAAGGGAAACTTCTCACAGCAACAGCTGTTGATGAAGCCTTCAGTAAGAGTACATCGAAAGCAAAATATGATCAAAAAATTCTACAACTAGATGACTTAGATATCAGTGGTTTAGAGAAGGCGAATTCGACTGCTTCATCTGTTGAATTATATGGAAATATTGGAGATAAATCAAGTTGGACGACCAACGTGGGGAATAATACGGAGGTGAAATGGGGCTCAGTTCTTCTAGAACGTGGACAAAGCGTAACAGCGACTTATACCAATCTTCAAAATTCCTACTACAATGGTAAAAAGATTTCGAAGATTGTTTACAAATATACTGTAGACCCGTCTTCAAAATTTCAAAATCCTAGTGGAAAAGTTTGGTTGGGAATCTTTACAGACCCAACGCTAGGTGTCTTTGCTTCAGCCTATACTGGTAAAGATGAAAAGAATACGTCTATCTTCATCAAAAATGAATTTACCTTCTATGATGAAAATGACAAGCCGATTAATTTTGACAATGCCCTCCTTTCAGTTGCTTCTCTAAATAGAGAAAATAATTCTATTGAGATGGCCAAGGATTACACTGGTACCTTTATTAAAATTTCAGGTTCATCTGTTGGAGAAAAAGATGGAAAGATTTATGCTACAGAAACCCTGAACTTTAAACAGGGACAAGGCGGATCTCGCTGGACTATGTATACTAGAAAGAATGAGCCGGGTTCCGGTTGGGATTCGTCTGATGCACCAAACTCTTGGTATGGTGCGGGAGCAATCAGCATGTCAGGTTCTACTAACCGTGTGACTGTCGGTGCCATTTCTGCTACTTTAGTAGTTTCTTCTGATCCAGTTATGGCGGTAGAAAATGGCAAAAAACCAAACATTTGGTATTCACTCAATGGGAAGATTCGTGCCGTTCATGTTCCGAAAATTACAAAAGAGAACCCAACACCTCCAGTAAAACCAACTGCACCACAAGCTCCTGCTTATGAAGTGGAGAAACCATTGGAACCAGCTCCAGTAGCACCAAGCTACGAAAATGAGCCAACTCCACCGGTAAAAACTCCAGATCAACCAGAGCCATCAAAACCAGAAGAGCCAAATTATGATCCATTGCCAACACCACCTGTAGCACCAACTCCTAAGCAGTTGCCAACACCACCAGCGGTGCCAACAGTTCACTTCCATTACAATCGTCTTTTTGCACAACCTCAGATTAATAAAGAAATTAAAAATGAGGATGGAGTAGATATCGATCGTACTCTAGTTGCTAAGCAGTCTGTAGTGAAGTTTGAGTTGAAAACGGAAGCCTTAACTGCAGGGCGTCCAAAAACAACATCGTTTGTATTGGTAGACCCACTTCCAACTGGCTATCAGTTTGATTTGGAAGCGACCAAGGCTGCAAGCAAAGGTTTTGAAACAAGCTATGACAAAGCTAGTCACACTGTAACCTTTAAGGCTACCGAGGAGACCTTGGCTGCTTTCAATGCAGATTTGACAAAATCCTTTGATACTCTATATCCAACTGTTGTTGGCCGTGTCTTGAATGATGGGGCGACTTATACAAATAACTTTACATTGACAGTCAACGATGCCTACGGTGTTAAGTCAAACATTGTTCGTGTAACGACTCCAGGTAAACCAAATGATCCTGACAATCCAAATAACAACTACATCAAGCCTTTGAAAGTTAACAAGAACAAGCAAGGTGTGAATATTGATGGCAAAGAAGTTCTAGCTGGTTCAACGAACTACTATGAACTCACATGGGATTTGGACCAATACAAGGGAGATAAATCTTCTAAAGAAGCAATTCAAAATGGTTTCTACTATGTGGATGATTATCCAGAAGAAGCCTTAACCCTTCAACCAGAATTGGTTAAGATTCGTGATCTAGAGGGCAACCTTGTATCAGGTATCAGTGTTCAACAATATGATAGTTTAGAAGCTGCGCCTAAGAAGGTTCAAGAGCTGTTGAAGAAAGCAAACATCACTGTTAAAGGTGCTTTCCAACTCTTCTCAGCTGATAATCCAGCTGAATTCTACAAGAACTATGTAGCAGCAGGAAAATCATTGCTAATCACAGATCCGATGACAATTAAACCTGAATTTGGTCAAACTGGTGGTCAGTATGAAAATAAAGCCTACCAAATTGATTTTGGAAATGGCTATGCTACAGAAGTAGTTGTCAACAATGTACCAAAAATCACACCTAAAAAAGATGTGACAATCAGTATGGATCCAAGCAGTGACAATATTGATGGCCAAACAATTCCGTTGAACCAGTACTTCAATTATCGTTTAATCGGTGGTTTGATTCCACAAAATCATTCTGAGGACTTGAATGACTATAGTTTTGTAGATGATTGTGACCAAAAAGGTGATCAATACACTGGAAACTATAAAGTTCTTGCCAAGGTTGATATCCGATTGAAAGACGGTCGTGTTATTAAGGCAGGAACAGACTTAACAGCTGAAACACAGGTTGAACATGATCAAGATAAGGGAATGATTACAATTCGCTTCAAGGAAAAATTCCTTCAAGAGATTCAGTTGGATTCTCCATTCCAAGCTGAGACTTACATTCAAATGAAACGAATTACTGTTGGAACCTTTGAAAATACTTATGTAAATACTGTGAATAAAGTCGCTTACGCTTCAAACACAGTTCGTACTACAACACCAGAACCTAAGAAACCAGAGGAGCCAACAACCCCTAATTCTAATCCAAATCCAAAAGGAAACCCTACTCTACCTCAAACAGGTACAAATGATTCAAGCTACATGCCATATCTTGGTCTAGCAGCTTTAGTAGGAGTTTTAGGACTTGGTCGGTTGAAACGAAAAGAAGACGAAAGCAAGTAAGATCTGAAAGTTAAATAGAAAAGAGGGACTCTGTTTCCTCTTTTTTATGGCTCTTTGTCAACTGTAGTGGATTGAAGAAAAGCTAAACTCGAGAAAGGACGAAATTCGTCCTTTCTTTTTTGATGTTCAGAGCGATAAAAATCCGTTTTTTGAAGTTTTCAAAGTTCCGAAAACCAAAGGCATTGCGCTTGATAAGTTTGATGAGATTATTAGTTGCTTCCAATTTTGCGTTGGAGTAGGGTCCTTTGTTCTGAAAGTGAAAAAGCAAGAGCTGATAGAGCTTATAGTGGTGTTTCAAGTCTTCTGAATAGCTCAATAGTTTGTCTAGAATTTCTTTATTCGTCAAGTGCATACGAAAAGTTGGTCGATAAAAACGTTTATCACTCAATTTACGGCTATCCTGTTGAATGAGCTTACAGTAACGTTTGATGGCCTTATTCATGGGATTTTCGCTCAAACTGATTCATGATTTGGACACGCAAACGACTCATAGCACGGCTTAAGTATTGTACAATGTGAAAGCGGTCGAGAACGATTTTTGCATTTGGAAAAAGTTTTCTAGCAATATCGTAGTAGGGACTAAACATATCCAT